>DAOWJX010000302.1 GCA_030640155.1 Candidatus Aegiribacteria sp.
ATTCTGATTCAGTGGCTGAGACAATGCGTGAGCTGTACTCTCCCTTTGTCAGGACGAACAATCCCATTCTTGTTATGAGCAACAGGAGCGCGGAGATGACCAAATACGTGGCAAACAGTCTTCTGGCAACAAGGATTTCCTTCATGAACGAGATTGCCAATATGTGTGAAACAGTAGGAGCGGATATCCACGATATCAGGATCGGCATCGGATCAGATACTCGAATTGGTTACAGTTTTCTTTTCCCAGGCGCCGGATTTGGTGGATCCTGCTTTCCTAAGGATATTCGCGCGTTGCAGAAAACGGCAATCGAGCATGGTCATGAATTACGGGTACTCAAAGCTGTAACGGAAGTAAATCAGGCTCAGAAAAAACTACTTGTCCGCAAAGTAGTCGATCATTTCGGAGAGGATCTTTCCGGATTGACTATAGGGATATGGGGAATCTCCTTTAAACCAAATACTGATGATATCCGCGATGCCCCTGCTCTTACAGTAATTCAAGGTCTACTTGATAAGGGAGCGAATGTTGTCGCATACGATCCTCAGGCAATGGAAAACGCGGCACGAGTTCTCGGTGATTCTGTTAGATTCGCATCTTCCACATATGATGCCATAGCAGGAGCTGACGCGTTGGTCCTTGTAACAGAATGGACTGAATTCAGGGAACCTGATTTCCAGCGAATGATGAAGATAATGAACAAGCCGGTTATTTTTGACGGCAGGAATGTTTTCAATCCGGTCAAATTAATTGATCTGGGATTTTCCTACTACGGAATCGGGAGAAATGTATGAAATTTGCTGACAGGATGAAAGATCATGAGTACCCTTCAGTTGCAATTATCGGCCTGGGATACGTAGGGCTTCCGCTTGCACTTGAATTTGTAAAAGGCGGATGCAGGGTTACCGGTATCGATATAGATCCTGAAAAACCCCGCTTCATCAAAGAGGGGAAAAGTTACCTTAATACAATTCCTTCTGAACGAATAGCTGAAGCAGTTGAAACTGGCAGACTGAATTGTACTACTGATTATTCGGGCATGAAGGATGTCGATGCCATAATAATCTGTGTTCCAACTCCACTTGGTGAATCCAGAGAACCGGATCTGAGTTATGTAACCATGACCGGAAAAGAAGTTGCAGGATATCTTCAACCCGGTCAGCTGGTAGTTCTTGAATCCACAACATATCCGGGCACAACGCGTGAGAAACTTGTACCAATTCTTGAAGAGACCGGTCTGAAAGCTGGAGAGGACTTTTTTGTAGCCTTTTCACCTGAAAGAGAAGATCCCGGCAACAAGATATACACAACCAGAACCATCCCGAAACTTGTTGGCGCACTCACAGCTGATGGAGCTAAAGCTGCGGAAACAGTTTATTCATTTGCCGTTGATAGAGTTGTCACCGTCAGTTCTCCTGAGGTTGCTGAGATGGCAAAAATCACGGAAAACACCTACAGAGCAGTCAATATTGCTCTTGTGAACGAACTTAAAATGCTGGCTTCCAGAATGAACGTGGATATCTGGGAAGTAATAGAAGCCGCATCGACAAAACCCTTTGGTTATACACCGTTTTATCCTGGTCCGGGACTTGGAGGCCACTGTATTCCTATCGATCCGTTCTATCTTACATGGAAAGCTCGTCAATTCGGGATGCCCACCAGGTTTATAGAACTGGCGGGAGAGATCAATACCGCCATGCCCGATTTTGTAATATCAATAATAATAAGATCACTGAACTCGAAACAGAAAAGCGTAAACGGAAGCAGGATTCTTATTCTTGGAATGGCTTACAAACCGGATATCGATGATATTAGAGAAACTCCCGCGCTCAAAATCATGGACGGACTCCTTGATCTTGGCGCGAGTGTGGATTACAACGACCCTTTTGTCACACGCATCGGAGTCACCAGACAGACTCATAGAAGACCTGTCTCGGTTGAGTTGACAGAGGAGAATCTTCGTAAATACGATTGCGCTGTTGTCATTACCAATCATTCCTGTTACGATTACCAGTGGATCGTCGATTGTTCCTCCCTGGTCATTGATACCAGGAATGCCTGCGCTGGAATAACGAAAGGAATGGAGAAAGTGGTCAAAGCATGAAAATTGCTTCCGTACTGCTGATTCTTGCTGTATTCATAGTATCCGCTTCCGGCCTGCAAGGGTATACCGTCCCCGGAGTGGAAACCGATGAGATTCTTATGAGTATTCATGTCTGGGGTGAGGTTAGAAATCCTGGTACTTATCTTGTTCCGGTTGAAGCTGATTTAATTGCCGGTATATCCGCCGCAGGCGGACCGACGCAGCAGGCCAGCCTGGGTGACGTGAGCATAGTCTACGAAGACTTTGAAATAGAGTACGATCTGCGTGATTTTCTTGATGCTGAAGGAGATCCGGTACCTGATCTCCATCCCGGAGCTACAATCTATCTTCGCACGCGGAGCTACGAATGGTGGAAAGAAGCTATCGATTTTACTTACAAGATTGTTGTTGCTGCTAACCTTATATGGATAATATTTGACAGATGAATACAGAAATAGCAGACGAACGGGAATCGATAAGAATAGGTGAGTATCTCTGGCTGCTCTACCGTCATAAATGGATTGTACTGGCTTTCCTGATTGTATCTGTGCTGGCAAGCATATGGGTTACTCAAAGAACAAGGCCTGTTTACAGATCAAGCGCTACTTTCATTTTCAATACACGCAGCACGATGTCTCAGACTCTGAATATGTCAAGCGTTTTCTGGTATGAAATGGATCCCATGCGCAACAATCAGATTCAAATCATTCAGAGCCGAAGCATGGCGGAGTTAGTTGCTGATTCAATCATGCGTTCTTCTTATTCTGACAGCCTTGTATCACTTCTTTATGGGGAGATTGATCCCCCTCAGAGCAACCTTAGATCAGCACTCATAGGTATGGTGCGAGGAAGCAGTTCCGTCAGCGTTATGAAGGATACCGACTTCTTCGTGCTTTCCGCTACAGGCTATTCTCCTGCAGCCGCTGCAACGATGGCTAATCTCATAGTGCATACGTACTACAGAAGAAACCTGAATGAAGCCCGGGGAGAGAACACTATGGTCAGGGAATTCCTGGCAGAACAGCTGGCTATCATGGACGTTGAACTGGCCGGTGATGAAGATTCTCTGACAAGATTCAAGGAAGAACATGGTATTGTCAGTCTGAGTTCGGAGACTGCTCATATCGTAAGCAGCCTGTCCTCATTTGAGACTGCGGCCGCCACATCTCGAACAGAGCAGGGAGCCCTTCAGGCACAGAGAGATTACTTTGAAGACCAGCTTGAGTCAGGAAGACTCGAACTTGCAGATGATCTCGCAAGAGTGAACAGTGCTTTCATTGCTCAGCTGGAAAGTGATCTGGCTTCGCTTGAGGCTTCCCGTGCTTCTCTTATGGCCAGGGGCGGCGACGAGGACGATGCGGTAGTACAGAATCTTGATAATGAAATAGCCGCAAGGAGAACTGCCCTGACTCAGGCTCTGGGAGAAGCTGCATACAGCCAGTTCCCGGATGATCCGGCCGGATCTGTGCAGAGACTCGTATCGGATCTGATTTCAATCGAATCTCAGTTGAGAGCAGAGAGAATCAAGGAATC
>DAOWJX010000147.1 GCA_030640155.1 Candidatus Aegiribacteria sp.
AAGAAGAAGTCTATGTTTATAAACGAGACTGTCATCCCTGCCCTTCAGCTCAAGGAAGAGTGGGTTAGCATAAGCAGGGGTAGAGCAGTAACTTCTGAAACGGAATTTGTACCGTTTCCTAAGTCCCGCGAGTTTCTCATAAAACAGGTCGAACCTGTCAGTGTCGAAGTAATGACTTCTGATGAAATAGCTTCCATTTCTGTCGGAATGAATATCACGTTCAAGTCTGATTTCCAATTCCCGCATTATTCCCGATAGCACAGCTCCACGAATAAGGTATTTGAATTCATACCTGTGAAAATGCAGGCGGAGAGCTTCAGGAGATGACATCAGATATCGAGGGTTACTTCGAGAATGTAGTCCGTGTGTTTTTCCTCGAAGAGAATGTTATGCGGTCGATGATTCACAACAGCAGCTCTAACACACACTGGAGTTCCTGTATCAATGTTTACTGTAAAGGTCAGTTCATCTTCTTTGGAGTCAGTTGATCTGTCTGGCTGCCATGAAGCCATGCTTACAGATGCGTTGATATTATCAAGAGCGGGTTTGCCCGTTTTCCATGTAATGCCGCCTGTTACCCACCATGTCTGGAATTCCGGCGGGTCTACACCCTCTATTACATTCACCATTTGCCAGTTATCACCCCTGAGATACTCACTGCGGAGAAGGAATGAGAAGTCTCTGTTGATTTCAATGCCCAACTGAAGATCCACTCCCATTGCTTTCTGTCTTGCCGAGCAGGTGTAACCATCCACCGATTCAGGATCCTCTTCGCCGAACCGTAAAGCTGACAGGTCAGCTCCAACCATGATACCCAAAGGCAGGTCAAATTCAGCTCTTCCCACATACTGGATCTCGTTGTCCTGGTTTAATGCAGCTGGAGAACCATTGAAGACTCCCAATGAAAGTCTGGGAAGCCAGACAGGACCTGGATTCAGTATCCCAGCTACTCCAATATCTCTTCCCGAGTACAGCAGATCACTCAGTTCTCTGTGTGTTATTGAGTGATCTATCGCCTGAAGGTTCCATGAACTTGTTATCGTATTCAGGCAGAATGGCTTCTTGAATTGTCCCGCCTGCAACTCGATCGCGTTGAACGGCTCCCAGAGGATGTAGCAATCCTTCAGGAAGATCTCATCAGGTTTTATCTCCAGCTGAAGCTGTCCATTAAGATTATTGTAAATATCGAAATCTGCTGTCAGCCCCGCTGATTCAATGCTGAATGATCTATCCGGTATGGTCAGAGCTCCTCCGAATTCGCTGAACCTTACTCTGGCGTAAGCTGAAAGCATGAAGGTATTCGCGTTGGCGTTTTCCACATCCACGTCCGCTGAAACAGTTGCCGCCATGAATATTGTTAAAACCAGTGTAAGTGCAGTGGAGTATTTCATTATTTTTCCTGTTCTGTTGTTTTTTGTGTTAGAACATATAGTATAACTGTCAGAGCCTTCAGAATAAAGCTACGAGAATCGATTGTCTGTTCACATCCAGGGTAGAAGGATAAACTTGCATGATGCTGATGTTCCACATGATCTAATAACTGCGAAGTAAACCCCCGGAGTAAGAGAGGGAGGTAAACTACATGACAGACTTCCTTCCAGATCAGTAAGTGACTGAGGTTGCAGGACGAGTCTGCCTGAAATGTCATAAATAAGCAGTTCTGCTGGAATATTCGGAATTATGTAATCCATGTTGAATGATGTTGATACCGGATTAGGCCACAGGGTTTCAATCACCGGTCTGAGGATAATGGCAGGCCATCCCGGATTTGGTCTGCCGGGGGTTCCAGGCAGTTCAATCGCCTGCCAGCTTATGGAGTTCTCCAGCGAAAGCTCAGGTGAAATAAGCGAAAGCACATGGTTATCTTCCAGGGGCCAGGATACGGCATCGTACATCACTGAAAAGATCAGTCTGTCATTTTCAAGCAGGGTGACTCCATCCTTTTCATTATTGAGTCCGAAGTTCATTCCATCGATTACATCGATGTTATATCCATTCACCGAACGGAAGGATTGTTCGTTCTCACAGACCACAAGGAAACTGCCCGGATTGATAATAGTGTTTGCCGGAAGGCTGATTTCGTTATTCTGTCCATCAATAAGTATGTATCCGGAAATATCCGCTCTGAACAGGCCTGTGTTGAACAGTTCTATCCAGTCTCCGGAGTCGCCATCGAAACAGATCTCGGATAGAATGACAGAAGAGCTTGATTCATTACAATTCACTTCCTCTTTAACTGACACAGTAAGAACAGTCTGCCACGAGGGATTCATCAGAAGAAACTCTGTATTCGAAGGTGAGGTCAGCGCGAGATCACCTAAAACAGTATTGTAAGGCATCAGATCACTCAGAAGTTCCGAATTATTGGTGAGGTACAGCGTGTCACCGGGTTCAATGACTGTCTGTTCCGATGCAAACAGTCTGGCGGGTGGATCTCCCGCCTGGAAACCGCAAAAGGAAACATCCTGGGGAGAATCTGAAGTATTAATAACAGGAAGGCTCCACAGGAAAACGGTGTATCGTATTGGGGCAAGTACTTCGAATACTTCAGGATCAAACGGATAGATGCTCCGCCTTGCAGTCGGAGCGCATACTCGGCGGGAGATTGCAGTGGGAGGAGCGTACAAAGGAAAATAAAAAGCAGTAAAGCATACTCCGCCTTCAGCTGCAGATCCCGCTTTTACAGAGAACTTTATGTGTCCATATTCCGCAGGGAAGCTGATTGTCCGACTCCATCTGCACATAGACGGATCATCCGGATACATTGTTGTGCTCTGTTTTTCCTCACCATCGCTCCACCAGATAAGAATTATGTTGTCGACCGGCTGTGCATACTCGATACTGACCTCTACAGAATCCGGGTATCCTCCTGGTTCGAATTCCCATTCCGAAAGTGTCATGGATACTACTTCAAGCGGCAAATGCCCCCTGGATATTTCAGGGAGAAACGCTCCGCGTTCGGATACAGCTTCTCTTAAAATCGCGACTGCCTCGTCGAAATCCTCGTTTGAACCCTGTTTGAGTGGATCAGCGTATACGCTTTCCCTTATTTCCGCGTAGATAGAGTCGATGATACCAGGTAATTCGTACCGCATAATTTCACCTGTTTGAAGGATATAATCCTCAAACATGTCTCTGTACTCATTCTGCAGAAATAGACGAGCTATCAAGGGTGAAATGCGGAAACAGTACATTGAAGTGTATCCGGTCCAGTTCGGATCGTATACACCGTTCCATGAATTACCGAATGAAGCATCCCTGTCCCAGGGGTAGTAACGCCACTCATTCAAGGGATTCAAATGCAGGTAATAGTTCTTGCTGATGGCATCAGTGTCATTAATGGCCAGACTGACCGCGGCGTTCGCAATGAAATCCTCGAAGCTGAATGAAAGCGGGGAGAAGAGGTTAACGGCGTCAATAAGCCGGCGGACAAGATACAGGTATTCTTCATTGCCCCTTTTAGCTTCGAATCCGGTGGTTCCCAGGGTATCACACGGCTGCCAGGCGAACCTCCCAAGATGATCAACGGATTTGAAGACAGGTCCATTACCGGTGCCTGTCCGGTGGAAGAAATACTCGTCGATTCTTTCCACCTGCACATACACACCGTAGTACTCTCCATTTACATAGAATTCCACATGCTCGGTGAGAGGAGTGGGGCGCCCAAGTTTTCTGGACAGAAGGAGTCCGAGAGCATTTCGCATAAGAGAAAGGTCTCTGTAATGAGCGTCAAGCAGGATATGAGAAGCATTTTCAATTGATGTATCGAACAGCTCGATCTTCCAGCTGAGCTTTGGTGACCATAGAGAAGACCCTCCTCTGAATCCCGCAAGGCAGCTGCATGCTCCTGCCTCCATTTCGACATACGCGGGAAGCTGGTAATCCGCAAACGGATCGGAGTACAGGCTGTCAAGGAGTTGTGGATCCATTTGAAGATGATATGAATCAAGAGAGCCCTGAGTGCTCAGAATCAGTATGGCTCCAAGAATAATTTGCATTATCTTCTTTCATTAGCTTTGAGAGTATCGAAACAAGTAAATATAACTGTTGTAAAAAATATACTGGTAGTGGTGTGCCCGGGAGGAGAGAATGATGCCTGAAGAGATGAAGAACATTAACGGACCGACTGAAGAGATCAGCAATGCAGAGCACGATGACAAGAAAGTGGATATCCATGAAATTAGCTGCAGCAACTGCGGTGCTCCGCTTTCTTACATAGAAGGTGAAGCGGTCATCACCTGCGAATACTGTGGGACTACAACCATGCTTGCCGGTTTCGACAATATTGTAACTGTTGAATCTCATTATCTTCTTCCTCCAAAAGTCGGTCGGGATGAAGCTATCGGGATTGCGTCCTCCTGGCTGGAAAAAGGCTTTTACAGATCAAAGAATCTGCCCAGGAGGGTAAGCTGGAAAAAAACAGAAGCTAAAGTTCTGCCCTATTGGATAGTCCGTTGCACCGGAAGCACTCGCTGGAGCGGGATGCAGAAACGAACGAGAACGATCGGCGAAGGTAAGAAAAAGAAATCTGAGACATACTGGGAACCTGTACAGGGGCGCATCAAGGAAGAGTATACATGGCCTGTGTACGCAAGGGAGGATGATTCTGAATTCTGGGGCATCCGGAACCTTGAGCCTGGAAAGCAATGCGTATTTCCAGACTGGGGCAAATTCATTCTCAGATTCGGGGGTTCGAAGAAGGCACGTAACATCAATCTTCTCAAAGACAAGAAGGATTTCTCAATTGATGAACTCAAGAAACTCAACATGCAGGAGCATATCATCAACGGTCAGATAGTTCAGGAAAGAGCTGAGAGATCCGCAAGAGACCGGATAATCGAGCTTCATCACGATAAAGCTGAAAGCAAAGCGACCAGAATCACCGATTGCGACACAACTGTCGATGTGCAGGGAGTGGACCTGGTCTACGTTCCGGTATGGGAGCTCGAGTACGGATATAAGAACAAAATCTATCACATACTTGTAGATGCAAGCCGCCAGGAAGTTCTTTCGGGAGAAGCACCGGTCAGTAAATGGGCAAAGGCAACCATATTCGATATCGTCTTCCTGTTGATAGCAGCCATTTTTGCTGCCATAGGCGGAGCATCTGACGGAGCCGCATGGCCATGGATAGGGGCAGGTATTTTCGGCGGAAGCGCTATCGCCTACTCCATCTGGACCGGAACGATGAAGGAATAATTACCGGATTACTTAAAACCGAGCCTGTACAGCCTTGGATAGTCTTCTGGAGCAAGATCCCATGCGACTATTCCATGTTCGTTTATTTCTACACGTATCATGGTTGTATCAGGAAACGCATTCAGGGTTACCTGCCTGATTATCTCACCCTGCGGTGAGAAAACATCCCAGATCAGCTCCTTCGTAGTGCCCTGCTGTGCCCAGAGGTTGCCAAGAGAATCAATTCCGAGATTCTCCACCTGTGGCGCTTGTTCAGGAAGCTCACCGGTTATCTGCTGGCTGTTGTCGTCGATAATTACCCTGAAGGAAACCTGGGGAATATTTGAGTATCTTCCTATATCTTCCAGAGGTACAAGAACCGGTTCCGATGATATAGTGTCAATCGGCTGGCCATTCAGGTTGTATACTTCTATAAGATAATATTCCGAGTTCATTCTGTGTATGTAAATATTCCCGTTGCCTGCAGCTGCAAAAGCCAGATACCCGGGTCTGAAATCGTAATCCTCTTCGCCGAAATCGAAAAGGTGGGTGAACGGTGTAGCCCTTGGCTCCTCAGATATTCCCTCCCAGATATTAAGCTCGTATCCCATCTTGTAGATTCCCTCCACCTGGCGCGTGGGGCAGGAGTATATAACGAAGCAGGAATCACCTGCAGCCTCCATGCTCAAGGGCATTTCAAAAACCATGTTAGGTCTGCTGCCAAGATATTCACCCTCAGCTGAGAAGAAACACACTTCCCTGCCCATCCAGTCGAATACTGCTATTCTTCCATCGCCCAGAACTGTCATTGTGCCGGGAAGGGTAAATTCACCCGGAGCTTCACCAATACCCCCAAATGAGGAGACGAAATCCCCGTTTCTATCGTATGTTGAAATGAATCCCGTTGATCGATCGAAGAGGATAACATTCCCGCCGGGCAGAACCTCAGCTTTTATGATGGAGCCGATCATGTAGCAGCTGTCGCCCATAAGAACACCGATAGAATCGGTAATTATGAGTGTGTCGATTTCAGGGTCGGCTGGTTCTTCGATCCTGACAGGTGCCTGTTCCCCGCCGCAGGCGATAAGAACCAGTAAAGATACGATAAGACAGAAAAGAGATTGCATTTCATTCTCCATACTTAATAGACTTTCGTTTTCCACCGGTGTACTAACCGTACAGCATGATCAGGGTATTCAATATTACTTGGAAGAGAAGTAACAGAGTCTGTAATAAATGGTTAACCAAATCCCGGTATGCACCGGTCTGTACATTATCTACATTCTATATACAAATAAACATCTTGTCTGTCAAATCTTGACAATATTGCTATCTTCTTGATACATTAGTACTTACGCTAACGAAATATTAAGAGGGAATTTCAATGCAAAGTTCAGCTCTGGAGTATCTCAGATGCCCGGAATGCAGAGGACATCTTTCAATTCACCGTACAACAAAGCGAAATGGTGACATCAGGTCGGGTACAATGAAGTGTGCAAAATGCGACAATCAGTATCCGGTAATTCTGGGCAGACCGGCCCTGCTGCCGAATATGGCAGTCAATACCTGGCAGGCTCCTGTGGATGAAGCTCTGGGAGTGGTGCCAGGCACACCGGTTAATGGTTTGCTTTCCCTCAACAGGCTGAAGGAGATCGGGATTGACAGGGCAATCGAACAATTACGAAATCGGAATATGAATACAGAATTGATTGAATCGGATCCGAATGCGGTCACAAAAGAACTGCTTGGAAAAGCAAGGTACCTGGATTCGGGGGAATGGTTCAAACACAAAGGAAGGGCGAAACGACTGCTCTCGTTTCCGGCTGAGGGCGGAGTCAATTTTGACATCTTCAGAGAGTTTATGAACACGGTACAGAGAACAGAGCCGGAGTATCTTATTGACCTTCTTTCAGGAGGGGGATACGGAGTAACGCATCAGGCGTTTCAGAACAGGGCGCTGAGACGGATTGCAGCGGTTGAACGGGATCTGAAGTGCCTGTGGAACATTCAGTACCGGTTCAAACATATCGGGCGAAGTTCGATCAGCGAAGCAATCGGAGGGGATGTACGACGGCTTCCCATAGCATCGGAGAGTTTTGATACAGCAATGACCCTTCAGGGACTCGTTGAACTGCATGGAATCAGCAGATTCCTGCAGGAAACATACAGAGTCCTCAAGCAGGATGGTTACTACGTAGCTCTCTATTCAGAAGATCCTGTCACATTTGATATCATTCCTGTTTCCGATCTCAGAAAATTTGCTCTGGAGGCGAACCTTTATACCGGGCATGAGCATTTCATCAGCGCAGCGGAGAAAGTCGGCTTCAGAATGATCAGTACAAAAGCTCTCGAAGGTACAAGGGGCATGAAAAGAATCACTGTATTCAGGAAAATCTGATGAACAGTTCCGGTGAAATACGGTGGAAACATCAGCGGTTGAATAACGGATGTGCCGTCCTCTGATAGTATTTGCTGCTACAGCAGTAAGAATCACCGTTATTCAAGTACATATCATGCAATCAAGTCCCAAAACCATGAAATTTACTGCTCTAACAGTAAAAATACAGGGTTTATTAGTTCGCAGTACTTGACTCTAACTTGAAACAGCATATTTTACTGTTAAGCCAGTAAATATGAGAGGATCATAATGGCAAATATTACACAGGTCATTGTAAAACTTGGCGAACTTGTGCGGTTTCACCGTAACAAGGCTGGTCTGACGCAGATTCAACTGGCCGATCTGGCCGGGGTTGGGAAATCTACTGTCTACGATATCGAGAAGGGCAAGTCTACTGTTCAGATCAACAGTCTCTTTGCTGTACTTGCCATAATGAATATTGATGTCAAATTCTCAGGACCGCTGAGCGCTGTATTCGAAAAATGGTCCGTAGCTCAATCATCAGATAAATGAGGGGCTGGAGATAAAATGGTAATCCGGTGTCATTTCCGGAACATCAGGATTTCAGGAGTATTATCATGTCGGAACCTGTAAGAAAGGCAAAAGTGTTCATGCACGGTCAATGGGCTGGTATCCTGGAGGAGTGGGAGACCAACAGGAAATACAGGTTTATTTATCGTGATAACTACGAAGGTCCTCCGATATCGCTCACTATGTCTGTCGGACAGGAGATCCATGAGTTCTCAAGATTCCCTGCTTTTTTCGACGGACTTCTGCCGGAGGGTGAGATGCTTGAAGGTCTTCTTCGTCAGCGGAAGATTGACCGGCATGACTGTTTTGCACAGCTCATGGCTGTCGGGAGCGAGCTGATTGGTGCAGTCACCGTCGAGGAAATCCTATGAATCGCTGCCCCATCACATATGATGAGTGCGGCGTAAGCTTTTACTCACAACGAGGTTTGCACCTGCTGAATAAAAACCTTTCAAATCTGAACCATTTTCCACTAACGGCCTCTGAGCAACGAAAAGAAGCCCTTGTTCGAGCCGGGAAAATATCGATTCAAGGTATCCAACCGAAACTAAGTGCACGACTCAGCGTAAAAAAATCCGTTTTTGAAATAGTGGACAAAGGTGGTCATTACATTCTCAAACCACAACACAGCGTATACCCCGAGTTGCCGGAGAATGAGGGCCTCACTATGCATCTGGCTGACCTTGCAGGTATGGATGTTCCGTTGAACGGGCTGATGTATTCCAGGGATGGCTCTCTCACATACTTTATCAGGCGATTTGACCGAGTCGGCAAAGGCACGAAGATTGCGACGGAGGACTTCGCGCAAATCAGCGGTAAAGATCGGGATACGAAGTACAACTTCAGCATGGAAAAGGTCAGTGCACTTCTTGAGAAGCACTGCACGTTTCCTGCTGTTGAGAGAGCAAAACTATTCCGAAGATCCCTCTTCAGCTTCCTGATTGGCAATGAGGACATGCATCTGAAAAATTTTTCCCTCATCCGTCGCGATGGCATGATTGAACTGTCACCAATGTACGACTACCTGAATACGACAATCGCGCTTCAGGCAATAGGGAAACCAATTGAGGAGATTGAGGAGCTTGCTTTGCCATTAAGAGGTAAAAAGCAGAATCTGACTCGAAAAGACCTGATTGACTACTTCGGCCGGGAGAGGCTTCAGCTCACTGTAAAAGTGATTGATGGCTGCCTGCAGGTATTAGAAACAACTATTCCAGAGTGGTACGACCTTATCAAAACGAGCTTCCTGTCCGATTCCATGAAGATTCTCTATTCTGAATTGCTGTATCGACGCTGTGTTGTTTTGGAACTCTGAATAGAATCTTGGAATCCGCTGTCCGTCAGTTGTTACTGAGCAAACTATCTGGAACCTGTAAGGCTCCGGAAGATAGAGCTTGAAAAGTTAATCAAGTCACAGATGGGATTACGCTTGCGTATATGCGGAAACATGTACTGAAATTGTCTGAGAAAAACAAGTACCCAGCATTGTAACACATTGTATATTATATAGATAACAATGTATTCAGCTTAAATAATTGCACATTACCTCTTTCTGAAGTATTATTTACGGATAAATGATATTAGAATGAACGGGGGAATAACCCGGTGAAGCTTACAAAAACTGCTGTTTCAAGACCTGTTGCTGTCACTGTACTTTCCATTGTGGCTGCTCTTCTCGGTACTGTTGCCGTTATGAAGATGCCGGTGGATCTTCTTCCATCGGTAGAATATCCAAGGTTGACCATTGAAACTACTTATCCATCGTCCAGCCCTTACGAAGTTGAACGGCTTGTAACCGATCCTCTTGAGAATGCCGTTGCAGGTGTCAGAGGGCTCAGGAGCTATACCTCCAGATCGTATGGAGACAGAAGCCGCATAACCCTTGAGTTTGACTGGGGCGCGCGGATGGACTTTACAAGACTCGAGGTTAGGGAAAAACTGGATGTAGCCGGATGGTCGTTGCCGGATGAGGCAGGAAGACCGACGATAGTTGATTACGATCCTTCCCGCAGGCCTTTCATGGAAATACTGATGACGATGGAATCGAGTGACTGGACCGATGTCACCGATTTCGCGAGAAGACTGGTTACGACGCGGATTGATCAGGCTGAAGGTGTCGCGGGATGTGAGATTCAGGGTGAGGCTGATCCTGCTGTCTTCGTACACCTGAGAGAAGGTGTGGTTGAGGAGCTGAATCTCAATCCTGAGACGATTGCACTTGCTCTTCGGGGCGCTAATGTATCCATGTCAGGTGGACTCGTGCGTGATGGTCAGCGGGAGTACTTCCTCTCACTTGAGGGCGAGTTTTCAACTCTCGAGGATGTTGAGAACACTGTTATTGGAATCAGAGGTAATACACCGCTCCTGTTAAGAGACATAGCAGAAGTTTCAATAGGAGAGAAACCGGTAACTGAATGGGCCAGCTTCAATGGTGAGAGATGTCTTATCATAAGAGTACGCAAGATGGCTGAGGCCAATACCGTTGAAGTAGCAAGGGAAGTCAGCGAGCTCGTATCCGAACTCGGGGAGGAATATGAGGCTCTCGATCTTCAGATCATACAGAACGATGCGGACTTCATAGAGGAATCCATCGGTGAAGTGATAGAAGCTCTAATCCTTGGTGGATTACTTGCGTTTGGAGTTCTGTTCTTCTTTCTGAGAGACTGGAGAAGTCCTCTGGTACTTGGCCTCTCATTGCCTCTCAGCATAGCAATCGCGCTGTTCTTCCTGTTCATTTCAGGAGTTACACTTAACATTATGTCTCTTGGAGGACTTGCTCTTGGAACCGGTCTCCTTGTGGACAATGCGGTTGTGGTGCTCGAAGCTATTTACAGAAGACGAGAAAACGGAGAAAAGGCGATTGAGGGTGCCAATTCCGGTACCTCTGAAGTAGGAAAAGCAATTACCGCCAGTACCCTGACAACACTCATAGTATTCTTCCCTGTAGTCTACATGGAGGGAATCACCAGTCAGCTTTTCAGAGATCAGGCTCTGGCAGTCGGATTTGCGCTGATAGCCAGCCTACTTGTTGCTGTTACGATTATTCCAACCCTGTCCGCAAGGATAAAACATCTTAAGAAGAGCACCGATGTCACCACGAGGATGAAGGACCGATATGTCAGACTCATGCAGAAGGCTCTCCGGCATCCCGGAAAGATTCTGTTCGGTGTTATAACGACTTTTGCAATTGCTGTTCTGGTCGGCATGGGGCTTCCGATGCAGCTTCTTCCCAGCACACCCGTAGATCAGCTGGAGATATCCTATTCCGCTCCAAGGGGAACATCCATGGCTCAGATGGTTGACCTTTCAGCAAATGTGACTGATCTTGCGCTGTCCTCGGGTGCGGACTGGGTTTCAGGCCGAAGCGGAGTCCGTTCAGAGGAAGGTGTTGACGCTATTTTAACTGCACTATACCCAACTCCTGAGGATGCCAGCGGTGCTATGCAACCACTGAGAGATGCATGGAACTCGATATTCGTATTTCCGATAACAGTTGAGAAAAGACAATCTCTGCTGGGAGAGATTCTAGGTGGCGGCAGCTCCTTTACAGTCTACCTCGAGGGTGAAAGCATTAATTTAGATCTTGAGGCAGCCCAAGGACTTGTGCAGATCCTGTCTGGATTAGAAGGAGTTGAATCCGCTAATTTACAGTACCTTCCCGGCAAGCCGGAGATGGTGCTTGATCTGGATCAGGAACTGATCAATCTGTTCGGACTATCTGCGTCTAATGTGGCTGATTTTGTAGGAAGCCTCTCAAGGGGAATCATAGCCACAACCTATTACAGGCAGGATGAACGAGTTGATGTGGTTCTGCTGGCAGGCAGTGGAGAGGGTATTTCAATTGATTCACTGTTCCTCAGATCCATACCTACATCATCAGGATTACTTTCAATTGAAAGGATAAGCGAACCGGTAAGACGACAGACCCCCGGCTTTATAGAGCACAACCAGGGGAACAGAGCAGTTGCCGTACAGATACAGGGATCCGGAAGTAATCTGGCAAAGATATCCAGCAGCGTATCTACAGCTGCGGATACACTTCTGAGAGGAGTTCCTGTTCGTCTTCGAACAGGAGATGAGATTGAGGAGATGAACAGAACCACATCCAGCCTTATACTTGCTGCCCTTCTCGCAATTGGTCTGGTTTACGTTCTGCTTGCCGCGCAGTTCGAATCTTTCCGGGAGCCTTTTGTGATAATGTTTACAGTACCACTTGGCGTTATTGGTGTCGTTCTCGGTCTGGCCCTGTTCGGACAGAGCTGGAATGCTCTCTCGGGAATAGGTCTTGTAGTTCTGTGTGGAATCGTGGTGAACGACGGCATTCTTCTTGTTGAACGGATCGGTCAGCTCAGGCAAGAGGGATTCGACAGGAATAACGCTATCATACAGGCAGGCAGAGATCGATTCAGACCTGTTCTGATGACCACGGTAACAACAGTTCTCGGTCTGACTCCGATGGCTATAGGATTCGGTTCAGGAGCCAGTCTTCGTCAACCGCTTGCAATTGCGGTCATTGGCGGCATCACCATTGCTACAGCACTCACTCTCGTGGTAGTTCCAATTCTGTACAGATTACTTTCGAGCAGGAGGGGTTCCGTTGTCGGTCGTTGATCTGGTTCTCCACAGACCGCGTGGAACAGCTGTAATTTATATCGCTCTTCTTATTCTAGCCTGGGTCTCATTTAACAGAATACCGATAGAGGGAACTCCGGATACTACTCTGCCTACTCTTAATGTTTCAGCTTACTGGTCAGGGGCAGATCCTGAAGCCATATGTGAACAGGTTACACGCCCCATCGAAGAAACCGCCCGGGAAATTGAAGGTGTTGTAGAGATATCTTCCACATCCAGGAATGGAAGCAGTTATGTAAGTGTCTCATTTGAAAAAGGCACTGATATGGATGTTGCGGCAATGGAACTGACGGAGCGGGTTTCGTTTCTCCGGGATGATCTGCCGCAGGCTGTCATAACCGGCAGTGTGACACAGGCTGTACCACAGGAACTCGACAGTGAGGGGTTCCTTATATACGCCCTCACCGGTGCTGAACCCTCGGTTCTCAAGCAGATAGCCGATGATGTAATCGTCCCGAGGCTGGAACGGATAGACGGAGTAAGTTCAGTCATTGTCGAGGGTCTTGGTCAGCAGGAAATCATCATGGATATTGACCGGGACGCGCTTAACTCTCTTAATCTGACCCTTTCACAGGTTGCGAACGCTGTCCATTCAGGAATCGTTGATCGAAATACGGGCGTCGTGGTTGACAGTTCCGGACTGGAAGCAGTTCTCAGGATATCAACAGTCCCGGGATCAGTGGCTGAATTGAGGGAACTTGTTATATCGAATCGGGACGGGAAATTCATCACTCTCTCCGATATCACAAACAGGATACTTGTTGATTTTAATTCGAATGAAACCTTCATATTCAGGTACAATGGAATGGACCAGGTTGTTCTTCAGATCGACAGGAATGCGTCCAGCAACGCCATTCGAGTAGCTTCTTCAGTCAAATCCAGAGTCGAGGAGCTGATTAAGGAACTACCCGCTGGAATAGAGCTTAGTCTTACAGAGGATGGAACAGAGAGTATTACAGATGATCTGAAAGATCTGTCCTGGAGAGCCCTGATCGCTCTGGCTGCGATAGTCCTTATTCTTCTGTTCCTCAATCGCAGCCCCCTTTCCACTCCCCTTATCATAAGTTCCATCCTCTTCTCGGCTGCGATGGCCGTTACTGCAGTATATCTGGCCGGTTACAGTATCAACGTTCTCACGCTCAGTGCACTCGCGATAGCGTTTGGATTGCTGGTTGATGGAGCTGTTGTTGTTCTGGAAGCCATAGGATTCAGGCGAAGGCAGGATTTTTCGCCAATGGAAGCGGCCAGGATAGGAGCGAAGGAAGTAGCTATGCCGATCCTTGGAGGCATACTGACTACTATGGTCGCTCTCGTACCGCTTCTTGGAAGTGAAGGAATCCTGAAACTTTACTATCGCCCGTTTGCGTTTACTATTGCCGCCACACTTACGGCTTCATTCTGCATCTGCCTTACTCTGGTTCCCTCAATAGCCGCGAGATGGAAGTCCAGAAACTGGTTCAAGGAAAGAAGATGGGACAGACATCTGGCAAAGGGGATCTCGGTTCTTCATCACAGACCTCTTATCGCGGTTCTGATCGCAGTTCTTCTCGTGTCTGGAGCGGTATGGGTGTTTCTCGTGAAAGTCGAGAAAGGACATGAATGGGGATTCAACTTCGATCCGGATTTCATCTATGTAGTAATCAGATTCCCACCGGGTACTCCTCAGGATGTTGTCGATACAGCCGCAAAGGGATTTGAAGACATACTGGCCAACAGAGAAGGTATTGCTTCTACCAGGACACAGGTAATCGGTGAGAGCGCAACTATCTATTCTGTATTGACTGACGAAGCCGTGCAGTCCGGCTATGGTCTGCAGATCGAAGCCGAGGCAGTGGCGTTTGCCACTGCCCTGGGTGGTACCAGACTCGTATTAGTTAGAGGTATGAATCCTGAACCGTACTGGCGAAGTTCAGCAAGCGCAGGGATGATGCAGACCATAGAACTGCGTGGATTCGATTACCAGGGGCTCAAGAATATAGCGCTGTCGATGCAGACAATGCTGGAACGGCACCCGAGGGTTGGAGAGGTTGATATCAACTTCGACAACAGAAGACCTGAACGCAGTCAGCTCGCTATTGTCTTTGACAGACAGGAACTCGCTGATCTGGGGATCAATCCGTACCAGATATTTCAGGCGTTCAGATACAATCTTGCCGGTGGCTATGGCGCGGAGGTTCAGATAGGTGATGAAAACCTCGATATGACCTTCAGGATTGACGGGATGGATAATCCGGAATTATCTGATGTTCTGGAGAGTAGAATACTGACCATTGGTGGAACCATGGAGCTTGGGGACATCGTCCAGATCGATACGCTCGAAGTTCAGGGTTCCATTGAAAGAGAGAACGGGGAGTACATACGAACAGTTGCCTATTCCTTCATGGGAGCGGAAAGAATGGCAGCCCGTTTCAGGGTCACTCTGCTGGATAATCTTGTTCTTCCATCCGGATACAGGGTACATGAGGCTGAGTATATCCCGTTCTGGCTGCAGGACGACGATACCGATATGAATCTTCTCGTAATTCTTGCGATAATTGCCGTATTCGCCGTGACCGCGATTATATTCGAATCATTCAAAGCACCTCTATATATCCTGGCGGTCATTCCGATGGCTATGGTCGGAGTTGTAGCCGGGTTCTGGATATTTGATAAGGTTTTCACGCCGCAGGCTTACATTGGGAGCGTATTCCTTGTTGGCATTGCGGTGAATAATTCAATACTCCTTGTTGACAGTTATCAGAAGAAGAAGAGAGCCGGGATGAATACAAAAAAGGCCGCTGACATGGTTGTCGCTGAACGGTTGCGACCTATCCTGCAAACCAGCGCTACTACTATTCTCGGATTGCTGCCTCTGGTTCTCTGGCCAATGGCAGAGGTTGATGACCTCTGGAGTACATTGTCATTTACAGTTGTGTGCGGAATGATAATCTCAACACCTCTGGTTCTCATTTCGCTGCCAGCTTTAATACAACTGACTTCCCGGAAAGAGAGGAAGAAGAAGTGATACGAAAAGTAATATTTGGGCTTTTGATAGTATTTCTCATGCTTGCCGCATGTGGTGGAGAGGAAGAAGAGGCCGAGAGGGAGACTCTGGAACCTTCACCTCTTCCGGTAACAGCGGAAGCAGCTTCAGTAGATACCCTTTTCGAAGTCGTTAATTCAACAGGCAGGGTAACCTCTGCCAGAACTCAGTCCCTGTCCGCAATGATACAGGGAGAGGTTGTACAGGCGCCCGCGCATGCAGGCGAAGAAGTGAGAGACGGTGAGATAGTATTCAGGATTGCCTCAGGTGAAAGTGCATCCAGACTCTCGAGTGCAAGCAGTTCATACAGGAATGCGCAGGCTCTATATGAATTCGAGTGCGAGAATTACAGAGGTGAACTCACACCGGATATTCAGAGCATGCTGCGCCAGACAACCGGGTTGACTGATGCGCAGACAAATCTTGCAGGAGCTCAGACCCAGTACAGCAACTCCGCGATCACAGCGAGTTTTAATGGAGTCATTTCAGATATTTCCGCAAGGGAGGGGATGGTTGTCTATCCAGGAACTGTTCTGGGTGAGATCATCGATCCATGGAGTCTTCAGGTGGAAGTCAGCCTTGATGAGAGAGCACTGGTTCAATGTATACAGGGGCAAAGGGTTTATGTGACCATTCCTTCACTGAATGATACAACCATTGTCGGAACGGTTGCATCCGTTTCGCCAACTATTGACCCCTCTCTTAGAGCAGGTAAAGTGGTTATTGATCTTCCGGTTATTCCGGGTCTCCGATCGGGAGCTACGACAAGGGTCGAGATAGTAATAGCGGTCTATTCAAATCAACTGATTATTCCTGAGGAAGCAGTTCTGATAAGAGATGACCGAGATATGGTCTTTGTTGTTACAGATGGTCATGCTAAATGGAAACACGTTACGCTGGGGCCAAAGGGGAGAGGTTATGTTGCAGTGGAGGAGGGTGTGGCGGAAGGTGAGCAGGTAATTACCTCCGGTCATTACTCCCTTGCACATGATGCACCGGTCGCCATCGTCAATTAAAAGGGTCGGACGTCACTTGCGACACTTGTGATAATAGTAAATGCTAATAAACAATGATATAATTAACAATTATATATACTATTTGTGAATCATTCTATTTATATCATTGTACTATTAGCCTGTATTTGATTCGTAAGTGCCGCAAGTGACGTCCGATAACATATAGCTCAAAGGAAGTACCAGTGATAATCAATTCTTCACTTGAAGAATGTATATTCGGGGCCATTGATCAGACATGGTATTCATAGCTGTGATACCCCATCGGTTCATCATCACTAACAGCTGGCTTTTCTTCTCCGTCGAGTCCAGGGCAGCTGTAAAGAGGTAATCACCATTCTGAGGGTCGTAGATCCTGAAGACAGGATGCCTATAAATACCCTGACCTACCCAGAGATTCCCGTCCGGGCCGATACTCATAGAAGATATAGAGTAACGGTAAGTCTCAGGCTCAAAAGAATCAAGTAGGGATTCAAGTGCATTTCCTTGTATGAGGCTTTGCATGTGCTCAAGCTCCTGTTGGATCTCTTCCTGAGTCCTAGGTACACGAGTAAACGGTTCAGTTACAGTGAAAAGCTTTGTACCGTCAGTGTCCATGCAGTGGATAACATATTCTTCGGTTGATTTCACAGAAGTGTAGACTATTCCATCAGGAGACATCGTAAAGATAGGCATGGTTGCGTCTAGACTGAAAATATCCTCAGGATTGAACGGAACTAGGTCACGGTAGTAGAATGTTTCAGGATCAGTGGAACTTGTGCTCCAGAGTGCCACACTGAATCCTGCAGTTATGTTATCATCATTCATCTCGTAATCTGGCATAATCCCAGCGAAAACTGTGTCATTTAGAAAAACAGTATTCGTGGGGGGTGATGGGAAGAAACCATCCAACTTCCCGGTGTAGACCAGAGCGGAGTCAAAGAAGAATACAGATCCAGCCATACCATCACTGATCCCCAATCCTCCCGATGGCGTTAGAGAAAGCCAGGACGGAACGAGGAACTCGCCAGGCCCACTCCCCTGTCGACCGACTGATGTAAGGTAGTTTCCATTGCTGGAGAATACACTAACTCTACATTTCTGTAAATCTAAAACTGCAATCCGGTCATCTGGCATCCAAACGGAGACCACGGGTCTTCCCAGAATCATGTTGCTGTCGCCAGTTTCCACCCCTATCGAATCGATTATAGTGAGCCATACATCTACCTCAGGAAACTCTGCTGCTGAGCCATCAGCAAATGCTGCAATGGGCTGGTTATCCTCCTCGCACGCCAACATCAGTACGATAATGAATAAAGGGACTATGTACCTCATATAGTTCTTCTCCAATTCAGTGAGTTATAACCAGTAATTGTGGATGGAGGTAAATGAGAATATCCTTCAAGGATAAATCAAAACCAGTCTTCAAAATGAGCATACCAAGGAGGATACACTCATAAATAAGAATAAGCATTTAGATGTTCGAAGTCGAGCGAAGGATGAATCTATAAGTGCGCTTGATGAGATATTGAACTAAACTGAGCGGTTCTCTTGTTTTCACTTACAAATCATCATAAGACACCTCTGATTCCCGGTCAATCTGACAATTGCGCTATTTTGGTTTTTCAGAATTCCATGACGTAAATTCACATCTACACGAAGATTCAACAGTTTATGACAGACTCAGACAACTGCTTCTGATGAAGCCTGCTTGTTCAGCAGATACCCGGACTATGCCCAGGTGAATTGTATCGGGGGATTATTGCATCTCCGCCAGAGTACATCAAGCTTCAGCGATTCTATTACTGCTGTGGTTACCTTGAGAATGATCTCTCCGGAATGATGGGCGACCCCTCATGATCTAGGAGTACATTCGGATTATTTCACCTGATCTGAACAATGCCGAATTGGGGCATGAAAGAACATTACAGAAGGCAATAGCTTGGTGCGGATCCTTTTTCGGATAAAGATACGCCATTACAGTAAGAGCATCCGTGTTGCAGGGACAGCTGCCAAGAACATCAAGTGAAGTGCCGCAATGAGGGCATGATAGATCAAGTATCTCATCCGGATTCGCTTCACCTTCCAGTACCTGGTAAGCTGAATCTCCGAGAACAGCTGACAGGGCCACCAGGCCATCTCCACTTCTCCTGCCCGAGAACTTGACTACTATCGCCGGATATCCGGAAACAGGATGATCCAGTGAAATGAGATTATGACCCTCTGGGCAGTAGACTGCATTCACTACAACCTCGGCCTTTTCCTTCTCGTTCTTATCGTGGTTCATCTCGGGAATCTTTAATCTTCCTTTGTCATCAAACATGCTTCCAGGCATGAAATGCCCCTTTCAATATGTTTCTCGATGTTATTCTCAATAACGCAATGATAGATAGAAATCGTCATTTGGGAAAGGGTTGAGATTGCCAATAACCTACTAATGTTGTGGGAAAATTGTATAAAAGCTTCAATCATAGTATGATAGGTATACTGTACTGGACATGAAACTTTTCACTTAATTGATGTCCGAAAGGAAGTAGAAATGAATCGCGGCCTACAATTATCGTTGCTTGTGCTGATGTCGAGCATGCTTGTACTGACTGCCTGTGGAGAGGGAGGAAGCAGTGATTCTTCTCCTTCCGATATAGCTTTAGACCATGTTGAATCGGAGGGGGCTGCTGATCTGATCCCGCGAGCAGTTCTTTTCGGTAACCCCGAGAAGATGAGACCTCAGCTTTCGCCTGCGGGTGACCTGATCGCCTATATCGCTCCGGTTGACAGTGTTCTCAACCTGTGGGTGATGAATATTGACAGCAGCGAACCAAGGCAGCTTACCTTTGACACCAACAGAGGTGTTAGATACTACTTCTGGGCAGAGAATAACACTCACATTCTCTACATGCAGGATCTTGCAGGTGAGGAAAATTTTCACGTATACAGGCTGGATGTTGCCACTGGCGATGTTATTGATATGACTCCTTTTGAGGAAGTTATGGCTTATGTCAGCGCAACTGACGAAGATCAGCCGAATAAGGTCATCGTGGAAATGAATAAAATCAATCCAATGTTCTTCGACGTCTATTCATGTGATCTGGAGACCGGTGAACTTACCCTTCTGCAGGAAAATCCTGGAACAACTGAAGACGGCGACATGGTGCTGGGATACATGACTGACGAGGATCTCAATATCCGTGGAATGCGAACAATCAGTCCTGAGGATGGAACGATAGTCATTTTCCTTAAGGATGTCGGTTCAGATGAATGGGTGGAGTTCATATCTTTCTCTGCTCTTGACGATGTTACTCCCGAGAGGTTCAGCAATGACGGCAGAGGTCTTTATTACCGGTCGAACCTCGAGGCAAACACTACAAAACTTCTATATCAAAACCTCGACACCGGAGAGATAACCGAGATTGCACACGATTCGCTTGCCGATCTTGGCAGAGTTTCGTTTGATCCTTTCACAGGAGAACCCAGATCGGTCAGTATCCATTATCTAAGACGGAATGTTGAAGTGCTTGATGCTTCAATACAGGATGATCACGATTTTCTTGGAAGCTACAATCCAGGAGATTTCGCCATGGTTTCAAGGGATAACGCAGACAGCACGTGGATAGTTGCTTACTTCACTCCGCAGAATCCAGCTTCTTATTACGTTTACGATCGTACTTCGAAAGAGATGACCTTCCTCTTCACAACTATTCCAGCTCTTGAGGATTACGAGATTGCGGATATTAAACCGCTTCTCATTCCCGCGAGAGATGGCTGGGAGCTTCCGAGTTACCTGACTCTTCCGGTTAATGCGCCAGATGAACCGTTACCTATGGTTCTTTACGTTCATGGCGGTCCACAAGCAAGGGATATTTATGGCTATGAACCCTTCGCTCAGTTGCTGGCCAACAGAGGGTTCGCGGTACTGCAGGTTAACTTCAGGGGATCAGCCGGTTTTGGGAAAGCACACGTGAACGCCGGTAATAAAGAATGGGGCGGATTGATGCAGGATGACCTGACCGACGCTGTCAAGTGGGCTGTAAATGAAGGTATCGCAGATCCAAATAGAGTTGTGATCATGGGCGGTTCTTACGGAGGTTATGCAACACTTGCAGGCGTAACATTCACGCCTGACCTTTACTGTGCCGGCGTGGATTTCTTCGGACCATCCAACCTGGTTACATTCAGAGAGACTGTGCCACCTTACTGGAAACCTTATGAAGCCTTAATGAATATTCAGATTGGTGATCTTGAAGAGGATGCGGAGATGCTTCAGAACAGATCTCCTCTCAATCATGTTGAGAATATTTCCGTTCCGTTGCTGATAGTGCAGGGAGCTAACGATCCTAGAGTTGTTCAGGCTGAGTCAGACCAGATGGTTGAAGCTCTCAGGAATAACGGTAATGAGGTCTACTACATTCTTTACGGTAACGAGGGACACGGATTCGCTATTGAAGCAAACAGGCTTGAATTCGCAGGTAGAATTGAGGAATTCCTTTACAATCACGTACCTGGTGTTGAATGCCAGCTGTTCGAAGAAATTCCTAACTCAACTGCTGAAGTAAGATAGATACTTCTTCATAAAGCATAACCGGGGGCATGGGTATCCGTGCTCCCGGTTCTATGTTCTATGCGATTATCTTATGACGGTGAACAGTGAAGACCAGCTGTTCTGAGAATCTGAGACTCTAAGGCAGTATACCGCAGGTGGAAGATATGTACAGGGAATGCTGAGAACTGTTTCCGGTCCTGCGGTGAGTTCCTGTCTGAATACGCACCTTCCGGTAAGATCATATATCCATACATTGAAAGGCGCAGAAGCTGGATTCAGAGCGGGAACCGAGAGCCTGACAGCCTGATTGACAGGATTGCCGAGAATGTCGAACATGAAGGGAGCGGATAATTCTCCATCACCTGGAATCCCGACACCTCCGTCAAAAGAAGCGTATATGTCCCAGGAGTCGCCTCCTCCGGTTCCTGCCCAGGCAATTATCCCGTCCGAAAGAGCAGGCAGCCATGCCGGACCTGCTGGATTAACCAGCTGAGAAGGGATGGACCATTCCGTGTCTTCAAGAGTACTCTGCCAGATCTGAGCGTCAGCACCATTTCCAACCTGCCATGCAGCGAAGATATTTCCTGTCAGAGAGAGTCCGGCTGTCGGCGCGAATGCCTGGGCTGTTGATGATGAAAATAGCTCTTCTTCAGCGTCCCATCCGGTTCCGTTCCAGAATCTCGCGACAATTCTTGAATTCTCGTTATCTTCCTGCCATAGAAGCAGAAGAGTGTTTTCGATAAGTACGAGTTCAGGTGAGCGGCAGAAATTTCCGGAGGATACCTCCACAGGAGCTAAAAATCCCGTTTCACTTCCTCTGGTCCACATTATTCTCTCACCTGATGTGGTTCCCTCAACCCATGCAGCATGAAGATAACCGGAAGTGTCAGCCGCTGCGGTTGGTGAGATTTCTCCGGTATTGATGCCGGAAAGGTAGGTTTCCGGGAATGATCCGTCAAGCGCTTTGACCATTATGTCACCTTCACCGCGCCTCCAGACCTGCCAGACAAGCCACATCCTGTCAGTATAAGCCAGCTGTGGAGAACCGTCATAGCCATCACCGTTTGCCGCTACAGTTACATTGTTGAAAAACGATCCTGAAGCGATTTTTACGTTGTATCCATATGTCGAAACGTCGAAATCACTCCATGCAAGCCACGGCTCACCGTTTCCGTCCAGCGTCATGTCAGGTGTAACATCCCAGTATTCGTCGGCGTCAACGTAGTAGACCGAACTCCATACATCACCATCCCAGTTTCTTGCTGCTATATCCAGTCTTCCATTTTCGGCTGTGAGCCAGGCAATCCAGGTATTGTTTCCCGAAGATGCTGCAACCGGATAGCAGTCAGAAAAGCTGCTGGTTGAAACCTGAGTGTAGTCATCTGTTCCATCCGATACCGGGAAAGTTGATGACAGGCGATCTCTGCCTGAGAGCGGCATGATTGTCGGATCGCCAAGCAGCACACATCCGTAGTGCCAGTCCGGATTGTAGATGCCTACGTTCGTGAACCAGGTTCTGAATGCGACCCCTGGTATACTGCCTGAACCGATAGGTTCATAGAACTGACTGAAGCTCAGCATAGCACCTGTCTTGGTTGATCCGATCGCTAGAAGTCCGTAATCCGTTCCGAAGAGATACCAGTTTCCAAGACAGTTCGGTTCCGTCCATCTGCAGTTGGAGCACGCGAAGAGCTGAACGAATACAGTCTGCGGGTTTATGCAGGAAATCTCGGGAGCCATTACAGTGCCGCTGTAACCGGATGGTACTGCAAAAGTATGTCCCCATGGTGATGAGTGGGACATAAGGTGAACGAACTCGTAACCTTCTGCCAGCTCTGCCTTGTAGTTGTCTGCGGTAGTCTGAGAAGTATTGTTAATCAATTCAATCGTCGAATAGATGTATTCGAGGCCGGAACTGCCGTAATAACTCCAGTCATCATCATTGAAGGCAAGAGCTCGTGCCGGTACAGACAGACTCCCGGTTCTGTAAAGGTGGTTTGCGGTGAAGTAATCTTTTAAGAGACTTATCTCATTTCCGAATTCCATCGCATGAGCGTCGATTCTGCCCACCCAGATCTCCGGTGCCCTGTCGCCGGAAAGACTATCCAGCAAGCCGTCTTCGTCGATATCAAGCCATATTCCATCCAGGTCCATCAGATAGAGATCCATCGGAAATTCCTCGTGTTGTCCGGTGAACTCATCCATTTCATACCATGCTCTGGGAAGATTTCCGACGAGCACCGCTCCGCTGATATCTGAATGCATCTGGAGAAAAGTTCTCAGATCTGCTGCTGATCCGCCATTCATAATCCAGGGAGTAACATTCCAGCCCTCCGCTGACAGATCGGATTCGAACTGTGCAAGCTCTGAAGCCAGAGGAATCTCAAGTCCTTCTGCGATTACGATGATTACATCCGAATCACCTTTGTCAGGAGAGGCGGAAACCGATTTATGGAAATCTGCCGGAAGAATTGAAAGCGGAGAAGGCTCGACCTGTGCCATTGAACGCTGCATCGGTCCCATCGGAACAGGTGTCTGAACCAGAAGAGCAAGCAGAAGCAGTGTATTCATAGCATTCCTCTACATTGGGCTGCTAGTATGCTCTGGCGAGAATGACTTTTACAGTTGTTTCCCTGCCGGTCATGATGCACTTGCCGGAACCCCCGGTCTGATCCAGGGGGATACATCTGACTGTGGCTTTTGTTTCCTGCTGGAGCCTGATTTCATCATCAGTGTCGCCATCCCACCATACACTGTAGAAGCCCGGTCTTTCATTGATCGCTTTCGCGAATTCTTCAAAGGAGTCTGCTGTATATGTTCTTTCATTCAATCTTGTAGTTGCTTCATTTAGCATTTCTTCCTGGATTTTATCCAGCAGTCCAGGGAGTTCGCTGGAAACACTATCCAATGGTACCTTGAATTTCCCATCTCTCCCGGGATTGTTCCTGGGGCTGAGCATGACAAATCCCTCTTCAATATCCCGCGGACCGATTTCAAGCCTGAGAGGAACACCTCTCACTTCCCAGTAATTGAATTTGAAACCGGGACTCATGCCTTCACGGTCATCCAATTTAACTCTGACACCCCTGTTCTTGAGTTCTGATGCTATCCTCTCCGCAGTTCTCATGGTCTCTTCTCTTGTAGCATCCTTAAGTATGGGTACGATTACAACCTGAACGGGTGCAAGCCTGGGTGGAAGACGGAGTCCATTCTCATCACCGTGGACCATGATTAAACCACCAATCAGTCTGGTTGATACACCCCAGCTGCTTTGATGAACGTATTTCTGCTCGTTGCTGCTGTCCAGATACATAGTATTGAACGCTTTTGCGAAGTTTGTACCCAGATAGTGGGTTGTGCCGCTCTGAAGAGCCCAGCCATTTCCCATCATTGCTTCAATGGTATAACTGGCTACTGAGCCTGCAAACTTCTCACGTTCGGTTTTTCTTCCCTGGATAACAGGAATTGCCGCAACGTTCCTCGCAAAGTCTTCATAAACACCCAGCATTCGAAGAGTTTCTTCTCTGGCTTCTTTTTCATTTGCGTGTGCGGTGTGACCTTCCTGCCAGAGAAATTCTGTGGTTCGAAGGAATGCTCTTGGTCTCATTTCCCATCGAATTACGTTTGCCCACTGATTCAACAGCATGGGAAGATCACGGTAACTGTTGATCCATTTTGAGAACATGTGGTTGAACATTGTCTCGGAAGTAGGTCTGAGAACAAGCGGCTCATCCAGTTTCTTTCCGCCAGCATGAGTGACAATTGCCAGTTCCGGAGAAAATCCTTCGACGTGTTCCGCTTCCTTTTCAAAGAAACTCTGAGGGATCAGCATGGGAAAGTATACGTTACTGTGACCGGTATCCTTGAAGCTGCGATCCAGACTCGCTTTGATATTCTCCCATATAGCAAATCCATAGGGTCTGATGACCATGCATCCCCGGACAGGGGCAGAATCAGCTAATTCAGCTTCTCTGATAACATCCTGGTACCATCTGGCGTAATCCTTATTTGGATTCATAATATTTTTTGCCATTGATTTGCTTCCTGTTAGAACGAAAATTATCTATTCTCCTTAAAGCGAAAACTAATTAAGAGCAGAGGATACTCCAAGGGGAGAATTGACACTCCCATTACATATTATTAACTTGTTGATATAGGGGGCCGATTGCTGAGAGTGGCAAAAAGAACCGATGAAGGCTGCGCCCCGATGTTTTGCCAATGCGTGATCTGGAAAACAGATAGACAGAGGCAGCAACAGGCCGTTATAAGACCTTTAGCCCTGTTTTGAGAAACATTCTCAAGGGATATGGCCCCCACATTTCTTCAATGGGCATAATACTCATGTCCGAAAGGCAGTAACTTGTTATCGTTGAGGACGTTATACTCGTCGGTCGATGACCGGAGTTACAGATGGATACTCTCTTTCTTCGCCATTTATACAGCTATTCTGGTTTTTGTGCCTGTGATTCGTCTTGTTCCCAGGGTGCCCGTACCGATTCTGTCATTTGTTCTGTGTTTCCTTTTATACAGATGGAGAAAGCTGCCTGGAGTAATAAAGCCCTGGCTGTTCTATCTGGTTCTTGTGCTGTCCTACTGGCAACTTCAGTTTGTTGTGACGTCACATTTTCAGGAATTTTATGGTGCGGGGATCATTGCTTTCGAGAAAAACCTGTTCGGTTCACTTCCTGTTGTCTGGTTACAGCAGCATCTTTATCAGCATGGAGAATTTTCATGGTACGATTACATGTTTGCGATTTTCCACTCAACACTTTTCTTTATTCCAATTGTATTTCCGCTGCTTCTGCTGATTAAACGCGGAGTTGAGCGGATGAAACGGGCAACGGTTGCAATTACACTGCTGACACTTGCCGGTTATGCAACATACGTGTTATTCCCGCTTACTCCACCCTGGATGGCTTCTCTTGAAAACGCAATTCCTCATGTGGAGAGAATAACAATCAGAGCGCTTGGCGAACTTGCGCCGGGAGGTATAATCTCAGCCTTCAGTCCAAGTCCGAGAGGTGCAATGCCTTCACTTCACGCAGGGGTGCCGATACTGATAATGATAATGGCATTCAAGGAGTTTGGATGGAAAGCCTGGTGGATATCCATTCTGGTCATTGGTATTTGCTTCGAAATCATATATGGTGCAGAGCATTACATTGTTGATATTGTGGCAGGTCTTATATACGCTGTTGTTGCCTACATTGTTGTCTATAGATGGTTGCTTCCGGAAGTTGTTGCGAAACCTGGCTCCAGTGGCGTCGGGAAGGAGAAACTTGAATGAAGGGAAATGTACGATCTCTTCTCATTAAGAAGGAAAAGGGCGAAAAGATCGTATCGCTTACTGCATATGATTTTGTAACCGCAAAGCTTGAAGAAGAGGCCGGAGTTGATTTTATCCTTGTAGGGGACACGCTTGCCATGGTGGTTCTTGGGGAGGAGACAACCCTTACTGCTAACCTTGATATCATGATAGCTCATACGAAAGCGGTCAGCCGGGGAGCAGAGAATACGCTCGTCGTGGGAGATATGCCTTTCGGATCTTACGAATGCTCCGATACTCAGGCAGTGAAGAACGCTGTGCGATTCCTTTCAGAGGGTGGGGCTGATGCGGTTAAACTGGAGGGTGGCAATGAGCGATCCGTTTCACGGGTGAAGGCCATTATCGATTCTGGAATTCCTGTGATGGGTCATATTGGTTTGCTTCCGCAGTCAATAAGACAGATCGGAGGATACAGGGTTGTCTACAGTGATCAGCGCGACAGGATGCTGTCAGAAGCTTTTGCTCTTCAGGAGGCGGGTATCTTTTCTGTAGTACTGGAAAGTATCGAGGAAGAGCTTGCTCGCGAAATAACGAGTAAATTAACTGTTCCAACTATTGGAATTGGAGCGGGAAGATATACGGATGGACAGATACTGGTAGTGAATGACATGCTCGGTCTTTCCGGTGAATTCAAACCGAAATTTTTAAAGAAATATGTACAGCTTGACGAAATCATCCTTGGCGCTGTGAAGGATTACTGTCATGAGGTTCGGGGCGGGGAATTTCCTACTGAGAAACATGTTTACAGTGCCAGGGCGGGTAAATGAGAATACTCGTCGTAGGTAGTGGAGGAAGAGAGCACGCGATTTCCTGGTCTTTGTCCAGGTCTGGGAAACACTCACTATTCTGTGCT
>DAOWJX010000220.1 GCA_030640155.1 Candidatus Aegiribacteria sp.
ATGGATCCAGTGCTTCTAACCGCTTTCAGAAGCTCAATTCGACCATGACCGAAAAGAGATGCACCTTCCAGTTCAATCCAGCGTTTACCATTTACCGACAAAGAGGAAACACCCTTGATATTCATAAGAGCCGGTACAATCGCAGAGATCGTTTCAGCCTCAGTCGCTGTCAGTGGAGCAAAGGCGGTCAGGTCGGCTTTCCTGGATAGTTCATCGGCACCTGGTTTTCGGCTGGAATCAGATATGAGATGTATATGATAATCAGGTTTTTTCAGTTTTAGAATGGAATTACTCTCCCATATCTGGATATCTGTATCAGAGGATATCTCATCCATGGCATCTGATAATTCCCGCATATGGGAGTATCGGAAGAAGACTACGTTTGAAGCTCCCGCTTCCGAATATCGATCTGTGTCAGATCCCTCAGGTCCACGATCGGTTTGAATACCACTCAATCCGTGTGTACCTCTTGATAGTTTTATACAGGAGACTGACAGCCCGATTGAATTGAATTTCACAACCAGTTCACAGGCCAGAAGCGTTTTCCCGAGTTTTCTCCCGTCAGAACTGATCATTATCTGGCGCTGCAGATTAGCTTTGATATCTCACCATCCTCTGTATACTACCGTTGTATGCAATAAACATAACGGAATATTCTTCATTTGAACACTATGAAAAGCTGAAAAAGCACTTATAGAAATAATGGTAATTAATCTGCTGTTTTTATCAGTTTGGACAATAATCTATCAGGAATGTCCCGGCAGGCAGGCAAGCTGCCGTTTCCTGCTCGATGGTTTTCGAGCTACATAAATACTCTCTTCTGTATCCGGATGAAGACAGGTGAAGTACATTGCAGTTGCCATAGTCATTGGTGTCGGAAGAAATATCTGGACTTTTTCAGGCCGCATATTCTGCCGGCTTAACTCGCTGGCAGTCACATGCATCTGGTTCATACCACATCCCGGAAACGCCGCAAGTATATAAGGTTCAATATATTGCTTCTTTCCGACTTTTTCCGAATATTTCTCAAACAGATCCTTGAAATTTCGAAAGAGGTCCGGATCCGGTTTCCGCATGAGCTTGAGTACTTCCCGTGAAAAATGTTCCGGTGCTATCTTCAGTAAACCTGAAACATGATTCGCGGCAAGCGTTTCTATGAATCTCAAGTCCCGGAGCGCTACATCATAGCGTATCCCGCTGGATACAAAAACATTACTGACTCCTTCAATTCGCGAAACAGAATCAAGCAAACTCAGATATGGGCCATGATCAGTCCTGAAATTCGGGCAGATTTCGGGATAGAGACAGGAGCTTCTTTTACATTTCTTTTCTGCATTAGCATCAATACAACCCATTCCGTACAGATTTGCAGTGGGACCTCCCAGATCTGTGACTGTTCCCCTGAAGTACTCCTCCAGCTTCAGTTTCCGCACCTCTCTCAGAACAGACTCTATGCTTCTGCTGCTTATCGCTCTTCCCTGATGAAGCCCAAGAGCGCAGAAGCTGCATCCACCCGCGCATCCTCTGACAACCGTAATCGAATTCCTGATCATCCTGAAAGCAGGTATTTCACCCCGGTAAACCGGATGAGGTTTTCTGGAGAATGGAAGGTCGTATACCCTGTCCATTTCAACAGTGCTGAGCGGATGCTGCGGCGGATAAACAACGATTGTACGGTTGTCAGCCTTCTGAATTAATGTGGAACCGGACCACGGGTTGCTTTCTCTTTCGATCAGCCTCGTCATCTCCATAAAAGCCTGAGGTGACCGGACTACTTCCTCATGCGACGGCAGTTCCAAGTATTCACTGATATCTGAATCAGAAAAAGCTTTGCTGCTCATATATATAGCGGTACCTTGAATTCCCTTGAGGTCACTGCCTGCTGAAATCCTGTCCGCTATCTCCCCGACAGCTTTCTCTCCCATCCCGTAGATCAGGATTCGAGCTTTCGAATCGAGAAGAATCGATTTTCTGACTTTCTCACTCCAGAAATCAAAATGACTCAATCTTCTCATGCTGGCTTCTATCCCACCAATTACAACTGGAACTCCAGGCATTGTCTTCTGCACCATATTTACATACTTCAGAACAGCTCTGTCAGGCCTTTTACCCGGTTTTCCCCCCTCTGAATAAGCATCGTCCGATCGAATCCGTTTCAGGGATGTGTAATGGTTTACCATCGAGTCCATCGCCCCGGAAGATATCCCGACAAACAGCCCGGGGACTCCAAGACGGAGGAAATCTTCGGAACCTCTGATATCAGGCTGAGGTATTATTCCAACCCTGTATCCAAGACCTTCCAGGTACCTTCCTATCAGCGCGGTTCCGAAAGAGGGGTGATCAACGTACGCATCCCCTGTAATCAGAATGATATCACAGGCTTCCCAGCCAAGGTCGTCCATTTCCATCCGCGAAATGGGAAGAATTGGAGCAGGCTTTTTCATGATACCTCCATTTTCCGATTCAGCCGACTGAGAAGCTACAGACGTACACGAGGGGTTGACAAGTCCCTGAAAAAAGCGGACACTAATAGTGAACGGTTGTTTACATTGTAACTGAAAGGAGACAAATATGAATACTGAGAACGGAACGCTTTCTTCGGAAAGAGTCGCAGCCGGCAGAACGACATACTTCATCGATGTACGGCAGGCGGTGAATAACAAATTCTATCTTTGTATAACGGAATCAAGAAGAATATCGGACACCGGTTTCGACCAGAACAGAATTTTCCTGTTCGAGGAAAACCTTGATGAACTCAGAAAAGCTTTTGAAAAGGCATTCTCTGAAGTTGAACAGGCTGTTCTGAAAAGAGGGGAACTGCCTGAATCGGATTCATTCCAAAAGCATGCACGAACGGGCAAATTGTGGACCGAAGAAGATGAAAAACTGCTGAAGAAAGGGTTCAGCAAGAACGCCCCGATGGAAGAACTCTCTGAGAAATTACAGCGAAGCAGTTACGCAATAACCCTGAGACTTGAGAAACTTGGACTGATAGAACAATCCTCAGAAACTGAAAAAATGACAGGATAACTGAATAAGCTACAATGGAGTTCAGCTGTCAATCAGTTTGTGCAACTCAGCAACCCATTCTTCCAGTCTGTCCACAAGCCAGGCAGCTGATTCTGTTTTCCCGTCGGCTTTTCTGAAATCAACTTTTAGAAGCTTAACACCTTTTGTTTTTCCGGCGAAACTCTTCGGAGTCTCAACACCAGTGATGCTGGATACAGGAATAAGTAGTTTCTTTGCAGGAATAAGCATCCGGAAGTAAAGCAAAGATGATGTCAGCACAAGCACTCCGTTGCCCCGGATCTGTTTCACTCCCGGAGGTTTCAATCCAAACATGTTGGCCATTGGGGAAATTATTACATGTGCATGCGGTGGATACTCACGAAGGACTTCCTTCATAGCTCCGGTCTGAAGACGTTTCAGAAAATGAACGAGTCCAGCAACAATAAACAGAGCGCCCACCATGAAACAAACGGCAACAGGCATTCTCCACCCCCTCCCAGGCAACACGTGTTCCTGA
>DAOWJX010000146.1 GCA_030640155.1 Candidatus Aegiribacteria sp.
CAAGACGCAAGCTCGGACTTGACCATGTGCCAGACCCTCCTCATGCACCTTGAAAAGCCGGAAGCAGCACTTGCGGAAATGATCCGGGTCACAAAACCGGGCGGTGCTGTCATGTGCATGGAGCCTGACAACCTCTCCTCTTCTCTTTCCGTACCCTTCTCCTCCCTTCCATCCATTACTCTGAAAGAGCGAATGTTCTGGTTCAAAGCCTGGCTTATCTGGGCTGAAGGGAGGAAACTTCTCGGGAAGGGAGACTACGGCATCGCCTCGAAGATTCCGAAGATGATGGCTGACGCGGAGCTGGTCAGAATCGATTGCAGATGCAACGATAAACCCACGTTCATTCATCCTCCCTACGAAACTGAAGCCCAGAGGTATTGGCTGGAAAAAATCAGAGAGGAACTTGAGGAAAGGGATGAGGAGGAGGAAAAGCTCTGGTGGACAGAGTACAAGGAGTGTTTTATCGCAGGGGGCGGTTCACTGTCGACCTATTACAGGATCAGAAAACTCGCTGAGGAGAAACGCGAAATCAATACAGAAATCATTCTCGAGCAGATCAGGTCAGGCTCTTTCTACAGAGGTACCCACCCTTCGGGCTTCTTCTGCTTCACGGGGTTCGTGCAGGAATTAGAGTAAAGAAAATTCCACTCTCGAGCTGCTAATCCGCATAATTCTTCAGTTTCAAAATCCTCAAAGGATTTAGTCCGCATATATCACCAGTGTTACTACTGCAACGGCGCATAAGACACTCGCATACTGCGTTATGCTCAATCGACCTTCCTTGAAGTATATATACTAAATCTGCGTCGATCTCATTCGCATGCCTTGTCTGCGAGCGCTTCTACACCGTTTCGTTACGCAACCTGGTGAAATATGCGGATTTTAACTGTCAGAACTCTTCCACTTCTCCGATTGAAAGAGAAATATCAGTTATCAGGATGCTGCTACCTGTAGATCAGAATGTTTTCATAACGGAATAAAATCTCGCTGCCGTGAGGGATTCTGCAGGAATCGGGAACGAGATACACCTGGATATCGTTTACGCCCTGCTGAATCCTCGTCATGAAAGTGAAGTATGACGCAACGTTAACGTTCCATCCCTCCTTATCAAGGCTGTTAACCAAACCTGTCATTATAGGCCAGAGGTCATGCTGCACGGGAACAATCACCCAATTGCATTCATCCTGCGATGAGAAGTAACAACTCAGGGAATCGCTGAGGGCCATGACCTGTCCATCGTGATAGGAAAGTGGATCAAAGGGGCTGTTCGCAGGTTTATTCCATATGGATGAAGTGTTAAGAATCGAGAATACAATCACAATGAGGGAGCATACCTGTATAATCCAGCGCCACATTTTTTCACTCTTGAAAATGGCAAACAACTCCACTATCGAAGAGAGTACAACCATCCAGGATAGAAGCCCAAGGATAGTAAACCACATGAACAGGTAAGCTAAGGGTTCACCACGTAACTGAGTTATGGATATAAAGGCTGTCAGATGAAGCAGCAGGAGCATTTCACCTGCGATAAGGGTGAAGCTGGTTCGGTTCTTCCTGTACAGGAAACAGCAGCAGGTGAACAGCAGGATTACCCGTACAACCACAATAATACTTTTTATATGAAATAGAATACCCATTCTACGCAAAGACTCTCCACCTATTATGCTTACCTCTATCCTGGAGAGGATATCGACCCAGATAGAGAAGGATTTTTCCAATGATAACTCAGGTGATACTTCCCTGAAGAAGCGGAGTATTTCGGACAGGTTTCCGCCACTGCTGGAAGTTACTTCGTACAGCAAAACAGGTGCCCAGAAGATAACAGCGGTTATCGATGCAATCAGGATGCTTTTCGCGATTGAAGAATCAGCTGATGGGGGAACTCCCCCTTCTGATCTCTTTAGAAACCGGATGACAAGGAAGACTGCGGCAAATATCGCAGCAGCAGCAACCGAGGGCAGGCTTCCGATATGGGTCTGCACCGAAAAGGAACCTGCTGCAACCGCAATTGGAAGATATCTATGAAACCCGGCTGCAACTGCAGTAAACGAAACAAAGGTCAGGAGAAGGGGAAAGATAATAACAAAAGGGTTCCAGTCGCTAAGCCATATTGCCTGTTTTAGAGACCAGAGGAAGATTGCGGCGAATAAACAGAAAAAAACAGGCATTAGTCTATGACCGCATTTCTTCAGCTGCAGAAAAACACCTCCGAGGCAAAACATGCATATGAGGCTGACTGTAAGGTATGAGGCGGACCCGCTCCTTCCGAAAAGATAATAAAGCGGAATCCTGACAAAAAAGTAAGCCGGACCAGGGTGATGAAATTCGTACCTGGAATATGGCCCCGTCAAAACACGTCCGGCAGCAGTACTCCTGGTGGAAATCTCCAGAAGGGCTCCATCTCCAGCTCTTGCAAGGTCGGGAACACCGGATGCGATACAGAAAATAATCACAGCAATGAATGGGAGCAGGAGAGCGGCAAAGGCCAGCCAGCCATTCCTCCCTGCTGATCTGAGACTGAGATGATTCTTCATTACCGGTTTATCTACGAGGATCAGTCGCAGAGATCCGCAGACACATACCGGCAATCAGAATGGTAGTGATACGCATGGAATCTCCTAATCCTTTTAAATGTATAAGACAATACGGATAATATCGTGACAGGACAAATCCGGAAGTTGACGGAAGAAAGCTGCATCAGGTCAGGCTCCTGCTACGCAGTCCTTCACCCTTCAGGATTTTTCTGCTTCACGGGATTCGTGCCCGAATTATAAAATCAACGACACATTACATATCCGGTAACTCGAGCAGATAAATCTTTTGTGTTCCGCTTTCAGGGTCTTCCTCCCAGGCAAGGATGCCATGGTGGTCGATGTGGAACTTCCAGCTGTGCCCTTCCCTCGGAAACTTTGCGGAAAGAAGGTGCTCTCCGTTCATATCGAAAATGTCAAAGACCGGTGCTGTTTCGGTTCCCCTCTGTACCCACAGTCTATCCAGGACATCAACACCGAGACCGGTAATCATCAATCTGAAAGGATCGGATTCCCATTCAATCGGTATACCGCCCAACCTTGATACCCAGCTCTCCATATATGCTTTTTCCTCATCCATCTCCCGCTGTGTTCTTGGAACCGGATGTATATCGATAGAGATACATAGCAGCTCGGTCCCGTCGCTCAGAAAGCCTGATACTTCATAATTATCGGTGGACATCACGGAGAAGAAAACTCTCCCCCGCCTGTCTCCTGTAAATACCATGGAGCAGAGCATGTTCTTCACGAGTCCGCCGAAATCGCTAAGATCCACAGGGAATTCATCAACATTATAAGAATATTCGGGATTCTCTTCACCCATCCGAAAGCGCCCCAGCGTACTTACACCGGTGAGCACTGCTTCGGTTTGATCCATTTCGAACTTCAATCCAAGATACGCGTTTGCGTCCAGACCCCATGGATCCATCGGAGGGTTATTGCCCCAGAGGGATATTTGTTCAATGAACGAAAAATCCGAACCGTCATAAATCTCATAGCTGTTGTACATGGGATCAAGAATGAATATCCTGCCGTCATCCAGGCAGGCAAGTGACAGGGGCAGAGAAAGTTCTCCCGGTCCACTGCCCGGGCCACCGATTCGGGTGATGAATTCCCCGTCACCCGAAAAAGCCCTGGCATGTCCCCCGGCCTGATCGAGAACCAGTATTTCACCACCCGCCCCGAAACAGACATCTCCAACAGCCCCGAATACGTAATTGCTGTCACCGGTTTCAACACCGATGCTGTCTGCTATCAGCAGCTCTATTCTGTCAGGCCATGGTTCCGTCCACTCCGAAGTTTCCTGCCCACATGACGATATCATGGCAACAGTAAGCGGAATAATGGTTATCCGCAGTATTCCAGTTTTCATCAGCTCACCAGCATAGTGCGTGCAAATTTCCCGTGGATCTTTCCGGTCAGCTTCGCGAGGTGAAGCGTGGAAAGGAAGAGAAGCGCTCCGGCAACAACCACGAACGGCATCAGCCATACAGGTGTCCACCAATCTACCGGGAAATCGAATACAGGCACCCTGAAAACCAGCTCAAGAATCGGATCCGCGATCATGCTTAGTGAAACGGCAATAAGCGTTATGAATACGCTGAAATAGAGTACTCCAAGCGGAAGCATGAGTATCAGGTAAACAAGAGATGACCATGTGCTCCTTGTGGTGAAGACACCCTTAACGCTTCCCCACCAGCCGTTGCCCTTCCTGATGAAGACCGTTCGGCGAGGCATTCTCACTCCCAGCAGCGCTTCAACTATTCTTCCCTCGACCAGCGCTATACCCCTGAAGGAGAGAAAGAAGAGCCATGTCAGGGGGACACCGATAATCAGCACAATAAGCCCCGCAGATAGCGAAAGCCCTGTAACAGCCCACGTGAAATAGATGATACCTGTAGCAAGAGCAAAGATCATGTACAGGAGTGCCCCCCATGCTACAGGTTCAGTAATGATACTACAGAATCTCGCAAATCCTTTACTGCCTGACTTCTGTTTCGAAGCTGCCAGAACGGGTGTTGTGTACTCCTCCACTACGCGATAATGGTCAGCAACTTCATCAGGGGTTCCATACTGTTCGATAACAGCCCTAACGGCTTCCTCTACTGTCTTCACGGGACGATTGGACAGCTTATTCTCAACTGCAGTTGTGAGATGGTCCTCAGCGTCTGCCAGCGCGTCCTGGATCGTTGCCCTGTCACTTCCTTTCAGTTCATCTCTGAATGAATTCAGGTATTCTTCAATTGCTTTATACATTATGAACACCTCCGATTACTCTATTCACCATAGTGCTTGTCCTTTTCCAGATACCGATCCACCTCTGAAGGGTCTGTTTACCCTCATCAGTGATTGTATAGTACCTTCTTGGTGGACCTGATACCGACGGTTCCACAATGCTTGAGAGAAGATCATTTTTCTCGAGTGACCTTAAAACAGGATAGAGTACGCCGTGCTTGATGAGTGGAAGTCTTTCATCTTCACCCTCCATGAATTTGGCAATCTGGTAGCCGTACATTGGTTCGTCGGAATTCTGCATAATGCTGAGGAGGGCAAGTGATGTAATACCGGAACTCAATTCCTTCAGGAACTTCCTGTCGGTCGCCACTACTTCATCACTATAAACTTCCCCTGACCGGGACGGGTCAACCATTCTTTCACATCCTTTCCATCACCAGAATCAGATACTAATCTCAGATCAATACTACTACGAACTTAACACTATGTCAAATATGACGACAGTGGGAACTGCTGAAATACCGCACCTTTATTATGATACCTTTCAACGGCACATGGCATAAGCCTTAATCCGCATATTTCACCAGGTTGCGTAACGAAACGGTGTATAAGCGCTCGCAGACAAGGCATGCGAATGAGATCGACGAAGATGTATTATATATACTTCAAGGAAGGTCGATTGAGCATAACGCAGTATGCGAGTGTCTTATGCGCCGTTGCAGTAGTAA
>DAOWJX010000055.1 GCA_030640155.1 Candidatus Aegiribacteria sp.
AATACACCTCTATCTCTATTTCATTTTTTCGACATGTCCAGCAGGCCTCGTATCTGTATGTCAGGTGGCAGTGGTATTGATCCTTTGAAAACGGCGAGAAATTCCGCCAACTCTTCTGAATCGGACCATCTTCTTGAAGATCCGTGATCAATAAGAACAGGAGTTTCTGCACGCCTGAAGGGAGTATCTTCAGACTACGTGCTACCCTTTTCCTGATTCGAACTTCATATTTCATTGTGGTTATATTATAACCATTATGGAAGGTTATCACAAGTTATATTCTGAGGGAGTGCTCTGGCGCCCGTTAGATCATGAACCAGAATAAATCTTACTCATTTTCCAAGCTTATTCATAAAGATAAGCATCACCGGCGCATTTACATATCCGGCACATTGATTTGTAACAGAGACAGTATTTCTCTCAAATCAGATATAGTCTCATACTGACTTCTATTCTGACTGATGTCTGATATCTTTGCTTTCGGAGAATCATTATCGATATCAAGGCAGTTCTTATCTGTGCCTTTGTCCTGTCTCTTAATCAATAAAGGCATAATCCCGGCGGCATTAGCGGCTTCAACATCCACATCTACGTCGCCCACATAGACCACTTCATCCGGCTTCAGCCCGGTTGCGGATAAAGCGGGTTTGAAAATATCAGGATCCGGCTTCTTAACTCCAACCTCTCCGGAAATGATGATAGTTTCAAATAGACAATCCAATCCATATTTAAAGAGATACTTGCGTACATGGCGAGGGTGGTCAAAATTACTTACCAATCCAAGGATCTTACTCTCTTTCAGCTCCTTCAATACTGGAATGGCGTTTTGATCAAGTTCAATCGATTCCTGCCATTTACCGGCAGTCAGATCAGCAATAGAGGCAACATCTTCATCATATATGTTGATTTCAAGGGAGGTACAGAAAGACTTGATCCGTTTCTCGAAAATCGTCAGATTCTGCTCACAAAGAGAAGGTTCAGCTTTCCCGAAAAACCTCTCACATTTCTTTGCAAATCCTTCTTCAGACAGCGTAAGGCCAAGATCACTCAGCGAGATAAAGAACTGATGCAGCCAGTCAGCCCATGCTTTTTTCATATCTCCATAAACAAAAAGCGTCCCGTACAGATCGAAGAAAACCCCACGTATCATCTCAATCAGATATGGCTGGTAATAAAAGGTTTGATTTCCACATTACGTAAGCCGCGCGAGCGTATCTCTCGTGAGTGGCATGCCAGTTCTGCACTTCGTCAATTGTCCAGTATCGCAGTGATAAACCTTCGTGCGACAGGGTTAATTCACCACCACTGACCTCACACAGATGGACAATTGCGATCATCGTATGCGGCCCATTCTTAGCGTTTGCTTTGCGAGTGAACACTCCGACCAACTGCTTTACTTCTACCTCTAACCCCGTTTCTTCCCATACTTCTCTTATCACCGCTTCAACCGGTTTCTCGTTCGGTTCCACCCACCCGCAGGGCAAGCACCATCCAGAACCATCAGACCTGTCCATCAGCAGGATTTTACCGCCTGCATCGAATATGGCGGCGTCTGATCCGACCTTGGGTGTGATGTAACCTGTTTCTTTCAAGAATCGTGTTCTTATCGTGTCATCTGATACGTTTAGCAATTCGCCGTAAGTCTGGGTCGTCAAGCTCATAAGCCGTTCATATCGTTCGCGGTCATATGCGTTCGAAGTGTAATTCAGACCATTCCGTGCAATTGTCCGAATTTCATCCAACAGGGAAAATAGGTCCATTGTGATCTGCCTCTCTGCATTCAGTCACCCATCGGCTTTCTGCAGATCGCTCTGAAATCCGTCATATGCTCACTTTCTTCATCTTCGTGGATTTCACTGTGCTCAATCAGCAAGCCAGCCTGTATAAGTTCATCTTCAAGATCAGAAGGACTCATTATCCTTCGAGTACATATCCAGTATTTATCTTCGAATCTAACTTTCTCATAAGGATAATCCTCATTTACCTCGCGCCATACGATACCCTGCTTATCGATTCGTCCATTGAGAGGCCATAGAGATGGATCTTCAATACTCATAGTCTCTACAATGAAATATCCACCTTTTTTCAGAAGCCTGAAAATATTCGTTAATGCGGCATGTCTGTCCGAGTCATAAGTAATACAATGCATGCAGTGTGTGTCTATAACAATATCGTAGATATCAGAACCGGTTATAGAAATGTGACATATATCATCCACGGAATAATGAATATCCAGACCAAGATCTTCTGCTTTTGTCCGGGCAATCTCGATAGCGGTCCGGGAAATATCAAAACCATCAACGTTGTAGCCCTGCTGAGCAAGAAAACAGGAGACGGGACCAGTGCCACATCCAATATCCAATACCTTCGCATTGGATACAGGCTGTATTCTGTCCAGTACAGTCACCAGATATTCTTTCATATAGAAATTTTCAAAAGTCCCTGATTGTTCGCAGAATTCATCCCAGGAGGATAAGTTGTTTTCCTTTATTCTTCTGTAGCCGTCTTCATGGCTTTCATAGTATTTCATCCTGATTCCTTCTCCGCTTCCAGAATCAGGCTGACCACCTTCGGTATTTCAAAAACATCTGGCAATTGCCTGAAATACATCTTCACGGTCTCAAATTTGTTCTTCCGTTTCTTCTTCCGAAAAGCATCAAACTCCTGACACCGTGACAGAGGGACAAGGAACCTGTCATCCTGTTTTTCAATCAGGCCCATCGCCAGCAGTGTATTGAGAGCAGACTCCAGGTCTTCTCTATCAGGAACAGCCCTGTTGATCCAGTCATAAACACGAATAATCTCAGGAATAGTGTAAGGCCCGCCACCGCCCCAGAACATGGCCAGGAATATGATCGGCGTTTCGCTCCGTTCAATTTCTTTATTCATGCAGTTAACGTATCACTCAGCTGCGAGGTGTGCAAGGCGCGAGAGTCAGTCAGACCAGCCCGAGATCCTGAACTGAAATCCCTGCCGGTTACAAATATACCCGCCTTGAAAGGGATCATTTTAAGATCTCTTTTCAGTTTTCACTTTTTAAACCTGGCCTCTGCTTCGTATCCCACAAACAAACAATCAGACAATCATCACCTGTTAACAAGAGTACATTAAGTAAAAAAATATTTCCGCATTACTATGAAAGCCTATATAGAAGTGTTTTATATTCCATGTGTGCGGATTGAGAATTGTATTGACAATTAGCACAACTGTAGTTAGTATTTTCACATGATTAAAAGAAAAGCTGAAGAAACTGTAAAGAAACTTGCCCG
>DAOWJX010000189.1 GCA_030640155.1 Candidatus Aegiribacteria sp.
CATGTTCCTGATCGCAACAATGACATCCGAGCAGAGCGCTGACGACTACAGTGTCACATCTGCATCGGGGATCTTCGTCCTTGGCGGCATACACCAATCACACGAGGAAGCAAAGTTCTACACGTACGAACGGATGGGTCAGGTGTACCAGCATCTCAAGCCTGACGTTCTTGCGGTCGAATGCGTGCAGGCATATGTCGAGGATGGTAGCTTCACGGGTATGCCATTCGACTTCAAGCGAGCCATTCTGCCGCTTGCAGTGGAGGATCAGATTCCGATCTATGGGATAGATTGGTGGGACGAGGCCAGGGGAGAAGAATGGCTAACGCTACAGATGGAGGCCCAGCGCGACTCCGTCATTCAGGCTGACATCATACTGCTTGGGGGCATGTTCGGACTTCTGAACGAATATTTTTGTGATAAGGACTTCCGCGACATCAATTCGGATGAGATCACTACAATCTGGTCAGCGATGAACGAATTCAAGTACGCTGTTCTGCGACGTTCGCCAAGGTATCGGCTGATCGTGGACTTTGAGGAGGAGAGGAACGACAACATCGTCAGCAATATTATCGAAGTCGTCGCTCGGCATCCGGATAGCCGAGTGCTGATCGCCGTTGGAATTGACCACAAGTACTACATCGAGAAAGCGCTTCGGGAACAGGGTGTCCCGGTCCTGGGTGTCGAAGAGGTTCTTGAGAGCTGGTGGGATTGAAGAAAGATGTCTTGTTCTCGCGCTGCCCCTGCTTCCGGTGCTGCATCCAGCATTCATTCACATCTGCTTCACTGGAGATCTCGAGACATGCCCTTTTGCTCCGTATTCGGATATCAATCTCAATGATGTTACGCTCAAAGAGGGTCTCGGATCCGTGTTTCTCCGAACGATAAGAGAGAACCATTCGATGCTGACCGAATCAATGGGTGGATGTACTCTGTGGGAGAACAGAAACCGGGTGGCTTCAGTTCTGGAGGAAAGCAGGGTCAGCGAAGAAAAGGAGCTGAAATACAAAAGACGAGAATACTCACTATACTTGGAAGCCCTCATGATCAGAACTCCAATACGAGAGTTCTGGTAGATGACTTCGTAGAGGAGCTCGCGGGAATGGTTCAGCAGGGGAAAAAACCGCCTATATCATCCTTGCAGAAAAAGATATTCAAAGTGATACTGGATAAGATGAGCGATGTAAATTTGTTCAGGTATCTGGCGGACAGGGATTCAAAATCTGATATAGCTCCTGGTTTTCTGAAATTGAAGATGATGAAAATATTACTTGGAAAAACGGGCTTCGGAGAAGCGGATGTTGAAAGGATTTCACGGATGCTGGAATTTGCAGACTACCGAGGCCTGCTGATGAATCCTTCCAGCAGGATTACCATATTATCTTCGGTTAAAAACTCAGCTTCGGATGGTCTCTCCAGAAACGGAGTTACATCCCTTCTTATCTCTTTCCAGTTGACGGTTCTGAATTTCTCCTTCAGTTCCAGAGCAACATCCATGGAAAGAACACGCTCCCTTTTCCATCCAGTCTGAATCAGAGCATTACGTAAAAGGCTCATGTTGGGCAGGGGCCAGTCCGGGTCGGTCATATACCACATCAGGTCGTAGTAATCGCGACCCTTTGCATGATTTCTTACAAAGATGGCATGCAGCTTCCCGGCCAGCAGAGATGATCTGTCGTGGTGCTGCATCCGGAGTAAAATGAACCTTCGTACCATGCTTACTTCCAGGCCAGCCCCTTCAGGCGGGTTGGTATCCACTTCAACCTTAATAGACAGTACCTGTCTGGCATGAGGAGACAAGCCAAGTTCGAAGGGCAGCCCCGGGAATTTAATCATGACGCCATGAATGGCTGATACAGATCCACTCTTAAGCTCAATATCGTACCCTTCCCTGGCTAAACCGGCAGCAACCCGCTCAATAGAGGACTCAAGATGGAAGTAGGAGGACTTCCTTTCCAGTGAAAAATCAAGATCTTCTGAGAATCTCGGCAGGGAGTAAAGGAATCGGAGAGCGGTACCACCGCAGAATGCCAGAGGAATCATGGCCCCGGTTTCCTGAAGAAGTCCGAGTATCCTGGCCTGCAGATATTCCCGTACCCGGTGCCAGGCAGAAAGATCGTTTTCAGACTCCCGGACAATTCGACCCAGTTCTTCTTTCACGAAGTGCTTTCCTCCTCCCGCGCAAGAATGGATAGAATCCTGCCCGCTGCTCTCTCAAGCTTGGGTTTTTCCCAGCGGTGAGCAAATGCAACGAGTTGTTTTCTATCCAGATCGCCGGTGTTCTGAAGCCGGAGCTGTTCCAGGTAACCTTCTGAATCTCCCTCCGGTTCCAGATAAACGAGGTCCAGGAGAGCCTTCTCAGGAAAAGCAATTCTGGCTCTTTCCCCCGGAGACACGTCCATGGTCTCGAAACCCCATAGCAGCGATGATTTAACATGTCTGTAAATGAAGTTGCCAAGTTTGTTACTAACTGTATCCGTACGCCCGTAAGTAACGGAAACCACTGAGGGAACATACTCCGGGATCAACCCATACCATGCCAATGCGGACTGACAGCTGACATAGGAAGCCGGTTTCATCGCATTAGCGAGGACGAATGATGATGGAATCCTGCCTGAATAGGAAGGCGCAAGAGTATAGCATCCCCTTACAAGCATGATTAACTTCCCTTCTCTTACCCATCGGGAGATCTGGGAACGAATAACGGCTTTGTCCACGGCACCTGCCAGCAGCAATCCGGTGGTAAAGACAGGCGTATTCTTAACAATTTGAAGCAGTTCGTTGTATTTCATGGCAGAAACATAACATAATCGTTAACATATTGCAATGGAATTGATTTCCGTATACGGCATAACAATTAATAGATTAACCACCGGTTAACTGATTTCTGATAGCTTATATTGTGTTGAAGGGCGATCTCACCTTAAGAACTGATGATGAAGATATACGTAACCCTGGCGCGAAGTTTGATTCTGCAGTAATATTGGTGTGCTGCAGTACAAAACTCATTGGGGGCTCCTCCTTGTTGGGGTCCCCCCAGCATAACACTGACCTCAATGAGCCATAAATTGCGTGCAGCAGGCTGAAAGACTGAAATCCGGAGTTGAAAACGCGTTTTCATGACATAAAGAGGGAAGTTGAGATGAAACAGACTGAATCAGGCTCCATATTACTCCGTAGAGGCAGAGGCTTCCTGAATAAGGTACCCGCGCTGGTACTGCTCCCTCTGTTATTACTCTCCTTCTTCGCTTACGCAGATACAACGGGAATCGTTGGTGGAATCGTCTCGGATACTGATGGAGAACCGCTTATCGGAGCCACTGTAATGATAGATGATACGTTTCTGGGCGCCATGACCGATTCCAATGGGGAATACATCATTGCAGGGGTTTCTCCCGGCAGATACTCTGTAACCGCGAGCATGGTGGGCAGAACCACCTCCAGGATGGAAGGTGTCCTCGTGGTTATCGATCTGCTGAGCAGGGTTGATTTCAGCCTGTCTGAAGATCCCACTGGTTCAACTGTTATCCATGTTCATGAGTCAAGAACCAATATTCTTCAGGACGTTCCCACCACCCTGCACCTGATGGACTTCACCGATATAACCACGCAAACCTCAAGGAATATTGTAGACATTGTTTCCTCCCAGCCCGGTGTAGTTACCAGCCACGGTGAAATACATGTGCGGGGAGGCCGCAGCGGAGAGGTGGATTACCTTCTTGACGGTATTTCAATCCGTTCACCCATAAATTATACATTCAACCTGGAATTGCCCCTGAGTGCCATATCAAACGCATCTCTGATGACCGGCGGGCTTGGTGTTGAATACGGGAATTCCATGTCAGGAGTTGTTAACCTCATCGCAAAAGAGGGTACTGATACTTACCACGGCACGCTGATAGCCCGCCATGGTGACATCACTACCGCTTCTATTGAAGCCGGGGAACAGATCTTCATGGAAGAAACTGATGTGGAGCAATGCAGAAGTAACCTTAACGGTATTGAAGGGTCGGTGTCGGGTCCTGAACCCATCACGGAAATGCTTCTCCCTCTCATTGGAATCCGTATCCCCGGTCAGATGAGCTTCAGCGCATCCGGTCAGATCTCTTTAAGCGGATGGGACACTCTGGATACACGCGGCAGCTGGGAGAACAACTGGCAGAATGACATGTCTGGTGTTACCAAGATAACCTACAGGCCGCTTAACAAAACAAGCTTTGCTTTCACCGCCCTGGGTTCTCACAGGGAAATGGGATGGAATGAATGGGCCTGGTCCAGATATCATCTTCCGGCATATATCGATGACACCGCATACCTCGGGAGAAGTCAGGACTTCGCCCTTCCTATCCGCTTCAGCGAGACAACCGGGATAACCTTTAACGCCACACAGCTGCTTGGAAGCGAGACCGTCCTGAAACTCACAATGGGCATTATGAAGTTCCAGGACTGGAACCGCATACGGTTACAGGAAGGGGGTTATATCGGAGAAAACACTTTCCCCATATACTGGTTCACCCAGTACATGCCGGAAGATAGAATTGACGACTCCCTGGGATTCTACCACACCGGGGTTCACCCTAATGTGTGGTTCGATTCCAAAGCAACGGTGAGCAGCATAATGCTGGGTTTTGATTCGAACCCCAATACCAGGACACGTATAAAGGCGGGATTATCAGCCGATTACTACGACCTCTATCAGTACAATGTATACGCCCAGGCTTATCGCAACATATTCATTTCTCAGTGGAACGCTTACCCTCATTCGGGGTCCTGCTTCCTTCAGGGAAGTTACAGATTTGGAGGAGGAGTAATAACTACAGCCGGGCTCAGAGCTGATATGTTCGATGCCAATACCTCGGCATTCGATTCCGAAGCCGGTGGCCAGATTCAGGTTGAACAAAAATGGCATATCAGTCCAAGAGTGGGTTTCTCAGTTCCCTTCAGCGAGAATTCTATTTTCTTCTCAACATACGGACACCATTTCCAGATGCCTCCAATGAACTGCCTCTTCGTTGAGACATCCTACAATCTTGCCGAGAACAGGATAGTAGCAGGCAACCCGAACCTTGATCCTGAGATGACGCAGAGCTTTGAAGTGGGGATAAGGCATTTTATCGACAGGTTCACCGAACTTTCACTGGCAGCATATTACAAGGATATTACAGCTCTGGTGAACACCGAATTCCACAGTGAGGGCACATACTTCGTTTTTTCCAACGACGACAGCCATGGAATGGTAAGAGGAATTGAAGCCACTCTCAACAGGAGAGCGGGAAGCAATATTTCAGGACAGATTTCGTATTCCCTTTCCATTGCCAAGGGCAAATACTCATCCATGCTGGAGAGGTATAATTATGCTCAGATAGGAGTTGTGTACGTTTCCAACGAGGATAACTACCTTGACTGGGATCAGACACATACGGCATCTGTATCCATGGAGGTGAGGGCTTTTGAATCTGAAGGACCGGAAGTAGCTGGAATTCATCTCCTGGAAAACACCAGGCTCGGAGTTTCATGGCAATACGGGAGCGGGATGCCGTATACACTCCCCCCTGTGGAGGAGGAGCTTGTGAGAACAAATACCGAGAGGTATCCCTTTTCCATGCAGACTGATGTAACCGTTTCCAGGATGTTCCGCATAGGCCCCACCGAGCTGAATCTGCTTCTGGGAATATTCAACATTTTCAACAGAAAGAACGTGGTTCACATTTACGATACTTCCTTTTTTCACGCAACCAGGGATCCCGGTGGCGCAGCGGGTAACCCGAGGGCCTGGTCTCCAGCCAGGCATTTCATCCTGTCAGCGGGGATATCATGGTAAATATGCAGGTTAGATTCAGAATAGCCTTCATTGCGGCAGCGCTTCTGATACCAGGCGGCTGCACTGATCTTACGGAGTTCGACCACACGCTGAGGGCGGGAATCAATATCATGCACACACCGGATCTTTCCGTTGCTCATACAATTGAAGATATCTCAGGAGCCAGATCCCTGTGTATCGTTCCCGACTGCTTCATTGTAGCCACCACAGAGGGAACAGTGATCCGTTTCGACCTTGAATCGTGGGAGCAGACAGGTTCCTTCATCATCGGCAGCCCTTCCCCTTCAGGCTACTTCGAAATAGAGTACAGTCCGAGCGAAAGCACTGTCTACATCATTGGAGCATTAGGACAGATAGTGGAACTCAGTGCACCGGATATGGAATTTCTTCACAGTTTCAGCGCATGCGAAACTCCCGTGGATATTGAAATAGCCTCCCTGAAACCCTACTTTTATGTTGCCGGGGCGAATACATGCAAAATCTACGAGGTCAGTAAAGAGAACAACCTGGTGGGCAGACACTGCACACTGGCGTCCAGCCCCACATGCATGGCCATCGATCAGTGTCAGGATACGATGCTCGTTGGAACCATGGGAGAAGTCGAGCTTGTTTCCACCGGAGTAGACGTGATGCGGCGAAGATTAGCGGACTACTTTCCCGAGATACTGGCCATTGAAACCCTCCACGACGAATACAATGAAACCCGTTTATGCGCAGTGCTCGACTACTATCAAACCAGGGTGATTGCGATTGTACTGAATTATTGGCCGGGTTTTTCGAGTAATCCTATGTTGGTCGGATTAGCACCGATTGATGGAGAAATCCATTACATCTGCACCGACGTTTTCGGCGACTATGCTTATGTACTCAGCTATCTGGGAGATAACACAAGCAGGCTGGTTTGCTACAACTGCACTTACGGCAACATTGAAGGTCAGGTCGATCTGCAGGGTTACCCTCTTGACCTTGAAATAAGCCCTGGAGGAACTCTGCTGGTTCTCACTACTGAATAGCACTGCCTGTATATTTTACCGGCAGGAGGTAAGGTCTTTTGAATCGGAGTGACCGCAAGTGGTAATCAGATGGAGGATAGCCTTCACAGCAGCAGCACTTCTGATACAAAGCGGCTGCACAGATCTTACGGAGTTCGACCATACGCTGAAGGCGGGAATCAATATTATTTACCCACCGGATCTTTCCGTTGTTCATACAATTGAAGATATCTCTGGAGCCAGATCCCTGTGTGCCCTCCCCGACTGCTTCATTGTAGCCACCACAGAGGGAACAGTGATACGTTTCGACCTTGAATCCTACCAGCAGACAGGTTGCACAACCATCGGCAGCCCTTTCCCTGCAGGCTACTTCGAAATAGAGTACAGTCCGAGCGAAAGCAGCGTCTACATCATTGGATCATTGGGACAGATAGTGGAACTCAATGTACCGGATATGGAATTCCTGGACAGTTTCATCATCTGCGAGACTCCTGTGGATATCGAAATAGCCCCCGGAAAACCCTACTTTTATGTGGCCGGGGCCAGTTCATGCAGAATCTACGAAGTCAGACAGGAGAACAACGCCACGGGGAGGTACTGCACTCTGAACTCCAGCCCCACATGCATGGCCATCGATCATTGCCAGGATACCATTCTCGTTGGAACGCTGGCAGAAACCGAGCTTGTTTCCACCGGAGTAGATGTGATGCGGCGAAGAAAAATGGATAAATTTCCCACAATACTGGCCATTGAAACCATCCCTTGTTATACCAGTATCAGGCTGTGCGCAGTGTTCGACTACTACTCAACCGGGACAATTGCGACCATAATAGAATATTTCCTCCCACCGTTGTGGACAGGAGCAGCACCGATTGATGGAGATATCCACTACATTTGCGCTGACTCCAGCGGCAGCCATACTTATGTACTCAGCTATCTGGGAGATAACGCCAGCAGGCTGGTTTCCTACAACTGCAGTAACTATGACATTGAAGGTCAGGTCGATCTGCAGGGTTACCCTCTTGATCTTGAAATAGGCCCTGGAGGAACACTGCTGGTTCTTACTGCTGAATAAGCCTACCGTACAATCATTTCAAGGGCGGCATCAAGTACCGGGTCAACTCCGGCCGCAAAATCAGCCTCGGAAGCCGGGATGAAAATGTCGGGAGCTATTCCTGAATTGAATAAAAGAGTGCCGTCAAGGGAATAGGTTACCATAGAAGGTATCTCAATACTCCAGTCTTCAGTAAGATTGAATGAGACAGCAGGATTGGCAAAACCAGCCGTGGTATCCCCGATTACGGTAACATGCTGCTGAGAACTGAGAAGCAGTACCAGTTGCTCTCCCGCACCCTGTGTAAACCTGCCTGTGAGGAGAATGATTGGATTTGTGAACTGCCATGCGCCGTTTTTGTACGAATATACTTCCAGTTTCTCACCCATATCATTTCTTCCGGGACCTACCCTGAAAGCTCTGTAGTAACTCAAAACAGACTCTTCAATAAACCTTCCGCAAGCATAATGAGCATTGACCTCAGAACCGCTTCCGCCGCACATGCGCAGATCAAGAATGATACCGCTGCAATCTTGAACAGCGGTTGTTACCGCATAAAACGAGAGCATATCGAACGCATCGCCCAGATCGCTCAGGTAAACGTATCCTAGAGTATCGGTGGAAATCGTATTTATCAATGTGGCCCCGTAGGCTTCGAGGTCCATGTGAAAAACCTGGAACCATTCCTGCATGTAATCTTTCCAGACGGTTATATCCCAGTTCAGGAAATCACCCTCGCTCCAGCTGTCCAGCCTGGTTCCGACTGAATCCCTCAGGATCAGGTTCTGATCCTCCAGCTTGCTCAGCAGTTCCAGGCAGATATCTTTAAGCTGATCCCTGTTTTGCAGGTTTTCAGCTTCGGGTTTCAACGTCTGGCACGCCTGATCCCAGTCCACATTCTCCCTCGCAAAAAAGCATGCATAGTGACCGTTCACCAGATCCCAGACAAGAATATATTCGGAGAAAAGTGAATCCGGCTCACCGACACTGTATGGATCGGGAAAGCAGCTTGAAATGCCGGAAGTCAGAAGAGCAATACCACCGGATATAACGAGTAATGCGTACTTCGATGTTCTATTTATCATTCTCTTTTCACCTGTTTCATGGTGTGGTGTCCTTATCAACAGGTTTAGCATACTAACAACATAGAGGAAGCGGTAGAGTAATTACTTCTAACCTGTGATGATCGACAGTATTTCGAGAAATGAATCAGTTATTTCCTGCATGAGAAAAAATCGGTATATAAACAAAAGATTTCAGGAGACCTGCTGAGTAACTTCTCTGGAAGATATTTGCAGAATAATGATTTTTCTTTGAAAAGCGAGGTGTGTTCATGCTGAGTTATATCGGTATCATATTATGTTTTTTTCTTCTATGCGGTTCTTCCGAGTATGGTACTCCGGCTGATGAATTTACAGAACTGGATGTTCACAGCGGTGTTACAGCTGATCAGATACTTCCGGTGCCCGGAATCTGTTTCGCTGAAACGGTAACTGATCTTGATCCCGGAGTAGTTCCCGAGGGGGACTACCTCATGGACATCGCCTTTACAAATGATGGACAGAAAATCCTTATCTGTAACTACATGACAGAGAATATCTCCGTTATTGACTGGTCTTCCATGTCTGTTGATACAACCTTTGCCGTTGATGGCCGCCCTGGTAGGATTGCCTGTTCGGATGATTACGCTGTTGTAGCTTTTCCCTTTTCAGACAGGATTGACGTTTACTCCCTGTCTGACTGGTCTGTTACAGGATCATTCGCTTCCGGGGAGCAGCCATGGGTTATCCGGATCAGCAATGACGGCAGCCATGCTTTTGTATCCTGCGATATTGATAACGTCTGCGAAGTCATTGATCTGGCCGGCATGACTCATGAACTGACAATAAACAATTTCCCCGTATGGCTCAGCAGTTACGGCTTCGGGAGTGAAAGCTATCGTTTCAGCGTCAAGTTCTCAGGTTTTGAACCTGTTTCCGGAGATACACACCTCGCTGTGGGCGATGGTACAGATAATCTTTATTTCATTAACACTTCATCCGGTAATGTGGATTACACTCTTTCTGTTCCTGATTGTGATAATGTCGCCCTCTCAGGAGACGGAGCATACCTCATAGCGATTTCAACTGTCAACCCGGTTGCGCTTTACAAGGTAGATATAGCTTCACATACGATCGAAACATCCGTTGCCGTTACCGGACATACTTCCGGCATGACAAAACAAATAGCTGTTAACCAGGATGGCTCCAAGGCTTACATTTCAACCAGCGGCAATACCAGTACGCTTGTGAGATTCAACACCGGGGATTTCAAGACCTTTTCGAGTACCTACTCCGCGTTCTGGATAGGAGTTTCAAATGACCATACCCTTGCTGTAAGCGGGCAATACAGGTATTCCATCATAGATTTCGCTACGGAGACAATGGTGGCACAGTCTCAGGGCAACAGCCAGTATTTCGGGTGTGTTTCTCCGGTGGCCAATGAAACCGCCAGTTACAACCCTTACGGTTATGAAGGCGCGTATCTGTACAATTTTGATGGATCTTCGATCACGTACAGAGGCGGTGTTCAAAGCGGTTCAGAAATAGAGGGGGACGGAACCAGAAGGGCTGCAATAGCACCCGACGGCTCTGTAGCTGTTCTGTCTAACACCATGTCCGACAATGTCAGCATTGTGGATCTTTCAAACCTTGAGGTTGTTGCTATTCTGGAGATAGGCGACAGGGTGCAGGATGCTGCCATCACACCGGATTCGAAGTGGGCTGTTATCTGCGGTTTCAACTCCAATTCAGTGAAAATCGTCGATCTTGAGACTTTTACAATAGTGGCCGATGTTCCAACCGGAACAAGGGCTTCGGTTGTATCTCTGACTCCTGATGGTAATTACGCCTACGTTGGTAATATCTCTTCGAACACGGTTTCCGTTGTGGAGCTGAACGGAGCTTCAAGCCAGGAGATCGCTGAGGTGTCATGCGGTATTATCGGTGTGGTCTGGGCCGCCTGTGGAGTTTCAAGCGATGTCAGAGTAAGCCCTGATGGTGCTTACTGTCTTGTAGCGGCATCTTTTGATGACAGAGTTAAAGTAATCGATACCGCTTCCAATACGGTTGTGGCTGATCTTGCAGTCGGGGATTTCCCGATTCAGATAGCTTTTAACGCTGATGGGTCCAGAGCTGTTGTATCAAATTATTTTCATGATACGATTTCAATCATAGATGTTGACGGCGCTTCTTCATATGTGGTGGGTACCTGGAACACGGGGGACGGCCCCCTCCGCGTTGCTTATGACACTGTTACCGATCAGTTCGCCATAGGACTGTATGCGGACAAGGCAGTACAAACCTTTGATCCGGAGACAGGTCAGAATACAGGCACTTATAGCTATGCCAGCTCTGGAAGCGTTCTTGATCTTGATTACGCGGATGATGGCTCCAGGCTGGTTCTTACCGCAGCCGGGACCTCCACTTCCTGCAGGCTGCACAGAGATTCGGAACAGACGGATCTTGCAGGCAGCGGTGTGCATTTTGATTACTGTAACGCTGCTGATGCTGCCATTGCCTCGGTGCCGGGCCCTGACTACGGGATAATCGTCAACTGGAGTCCTCAGGGAGTTTTCGAGAGTGAGATAGGAGTTGAGGGTCTGCCCTGGCTTGCTGTCTCGCCTAATCCGGGGGTAAGCTGCTTTGCTTTTCGTGTGATTCTCCCTTCCGCTTCCCCCGTTAACATCGGTGTTTACGACCTTTGCGGGAGGCTTGTCTCCAGGATTGCGGAATGTTCCTTTGCCTCCGGAATTACTGCGGTTTCATGGGATGCGGTCAATGAAAACGGCGATGATCTTCCTCCGGGTGTATATGCGGTTCGGCTGGATGCCTGTGGTAAAACTGTTTCGAGGCTTATAACCGTGTGTGAATGAAGATAGGTACCAGGCTGGATTGGCAGATGTAAATGGTAATTCTTCGCTTTGTCATACAGACAATTATAAGATACTCATACTACGCTTTCATCCTGTTCGCTATTGTTACAGCGCTGCCCAGCGGATTTACTGACACTGTTTATTACGGAAGGTATGTGAAAGCCCAGAATGAGAGGATTCTTGAAGCTGAATCCTCGGAAGAGGAGTATGTCCCTGTTGATTACGTGCCCAATCTCATAACCGGAATCGCGGCTTTTCTGATGTTCATCGGTGCTTCAGCGCTGGCGGTGATGTTCATGATGAAACGGGTAACCGGAATCACGCATATTATTCTTATTGTTACTGCTGCTCTTTCCGCACTCATCTTCCTTCTGCCAAGACCTCCCATTGGTACTGGAACTGAATCCATGAAGGAAGTTTTCGCATTTCTCACCCTGCTCGGAATAATCGATATAATATTCTTCCGGAGTCATGCTCCTTTGATCAGTGGGAGACCGGCTGAGCAGGCTTATTGAGAAGAACTGCCATTCTTTTTCTCAGTTTCAGTTCATTGACAAGAGTAAAGCCGGCATTCGACGCTGTTTCAACAGTGTTCGAAAACTCCTTCTGCGATACATGAGATGAAGGTTCAATCACGATGAGTTCGCCACCTTCTTTAAGCGTGCTGAACAGCTGAGTAAAGAAAGAGCTTCTGTCAGGTACTTCGTGCACAACCGCCGAAGCCAGAACGAAGTCAGCTACACCTTCGAGGTTATCGGTTTTAAGAGAATCCTGCTTGCATACTCTTACTTCGATTCTGTCGTTCAAGCTCTTCTTTTTAGCCTTCCTGTAGAGCTTTGAGACCATTTTCTCCTGCATATCGATGCAGATGACCTTGCCTTTCGGTCCAACCATCAAAGCCATTGGAAGGCTAAAAAAGCCCATTGCGCAGCCCACGTCGATAACGGTCATACCTTCTTTAATATATGGCGAGAGTATCTTGAACGGGTTCTCGAACAGCTTCCTTAAAGGGCTTGAGAGAAGATGTCCCACCCAGATGGGACAGA
>DAOWJX010000032.1 GCA_030640155.1 Candidatus Aegiribacteria sp.
ACCAATTCAATATCGATAGCTGCGCACGCTATCATGGCAGCAAATGTCAGTATCATGGCGTATCTCAATGCGACCTACCTCCTTGCAAATCCAGAGCAGGCAGCGCCATATCCTGCATGCCGGTCAGGATTTTCAATGATTCTCCCGCTACTTTTCTTAATGCGTTCTCCGCCAGACTTGGAAGGTTGTTCTCCTGACTCAGATGCGCCAGAACACATACTTCCAGATTCTTGTGACTAACCGAACCAAGCAGCTCTGCGGCAGCCTGGTTCGAGAGGTGACCGGTGGTTGACGCAATCCTCTGCTTCAGGCTCCATGGATAATTTCCTTCCCATAGCATATCTTCATCATGATTGAATTCCAGAACAAGTGCAGTACATCCGGAAAGGCTTTCCTTAACCAGAGGACTGGACTGCCCGAGATCAGTGGCGATTCCAAGCCGACCGGAATCCCACTCAATTACATATCCTGATGGATCGGCTGCGTCATGAGCAACACTGAACGCACTTATCGAATATGCTCCAAAATCAAAACTGGTTCCATTTGGAAATACGATAATTTCCTGGATTTTACCTAGTCTATGTCTGGAAGCGTTCAATGTTCCCTCTGTAGCAAAAACAGGAATCCCCCACTTTCTCGAAATCACCCCGGCACCCTTTACATGATCCGAGTGTTCATGACTGACAAACAGCGCTTGAGGATGTATACCGGAAAAACCGGAATCAACAAGTCTGGATGTGTGCAGCTTCCCGCTCAGTCCCGCGTCAATGAAAATCATTATCCCGTCATGTTCTACTGTAAGAGCATTACCTCTGCTGCCGCTGGCGAGTACACCAAGTCTCATAATGCAGGTCCTACATCATTCGAAACACGATGAAATACAGCTGAATCAATCGGATACTCCGGATGCCCTGTCTGACCCCAGAAATTTCTTAGCTTCCATGCGCTGTCAGCGGGCAGTGAGTTAAGGCTGAACACACAGATACCGCTACCTCCACGCGCAAGGGCTTCTTGCGCACCAATCAGTGCGGAGGTAATCGACTGATTGTAAATACCTATTCCATGAACTACTCTTGATGGATGAATACCGGTTCCGAGAATCGCCAGTTCCCTTGCCTTCGCTGCATCTGTGGTATAGGCCATCGTACAGACAAAATCAATAAGCCCAGCAGAAAGCCAGTATCTCCAGTCGCAGGAATAATGGCTTGCAGCTTCGTATGGATCGGCCATTACAGCACATGACAGAAGTGTTTCCGGTGATTCTCCCCTTAAAGCAAATCTCACCGTCTCCACTGTCATGGTAACCTGACTGATTTTCCATTGAGACCACAATTCAGACAGTTCTTCCCCCCCACTGCTCCTTCTGAAGAGATCCAGAGGGTCTCTTCCCGTCTTGAAATAGAACGCTTCCATTGAAGATGATTCAAATCCAAAGAAGGGATTTGGATAACGAATGTAATCAAGGTGTATTCCATCAACGTTGTACTCAGTCGCGATTTCAACGGCGATATCCGCAATAAATTCACGAACCTCGGGTACTGAGGGAGACAGAGTAGCTCCTACAAGTCCTTTTTCCTCACATTCCGTGCGCGAGTAATCTCTGCTTGATCGACCATATCTATCAGCGATAAACCAGTCAGGGTTGGAGTGCCAGATATGTGTGGAATCCGAAGGCGGCTGCGGAGCGGACCAAACAAGAAATGCATTTACCCATGCATGAACTTCCATTCCGCGAGGACGAGCTCTCGTTATAATATATTCAAGCGGATCGAAATCCCCCTGAAAAGCTGCCATTGGAAGTATGGAGGAATCGTAGTAGGCTTCCGCTCTGCCTACTACCTGGACAATAAGACCATTTGCTCCAGCTTCAGCAGCATTCTCTACAAGCGCATCTATCGCTTCAGGGCTGGTCAGTCCATCTCTCACAACCCAGAAGTATCTGCTTGCACATACAGGAACAGTTCCCTGAACTGCCCCTGCGAAAATCAGCATGACCTGCAGTAATACTGGTAATCCTGTCTTCATATTTCTGATCTTTTGCTGTCGAAACAGATTTCGGAAACAGCCCTGATAAAATGCTCGATATCGACGATATTATTCTCTGGACTGATTGAAAAACCCAGATATCTGTCCGGATTGGATATGTCTCTGCCTATATTCTCCAGATAAGCAAGCCTCTCTGAGGAGTTGTGCGATGGAAGAACGATATTTGCATTCTCCAGCTTCGCATGGAATCTATCCGGCACTCTCCTCATGCTCAGCAAAGCCGCTCCCGGAAGAAGATTATCGGTACAATCTCCGATGATGGAGTATTTAATCCCATTACAATCAAGACCGTCAAGCAGATCTGTGCGAAGCTGATTTACAATCCTTGCTCTGGGAACAATACCGGTGTTGATAATATCAATAGCAGCAGTCATTCCGGAAATTCCAGGGATATTCATCATGCAGGAGAATTCCGGAGCATTACTCATCAGCCAGGGATCAAAATCAGTTATTACTACTGCTGCTGCCCCCGGTGGTCCACCGATTTTCTGCGAAGAAACAGTGATTGCGTCTATATCAGTACTGGATAAATCAATCTCGACCTTCCCGGCCGCATTACAGGTATCGGAGTGAAAAAGTGCTCCATTCGAATGAGCTATCGCCGAGAGTTCTTCAACGGGTTGAATAATACCCGAAATACCACTTGACCAGGCAATGGTTACAAGACCGGTTTCATTATTTATTGCATCCTGCAATGCCTCAGGAATTATCCTGCCGTCGCTGTTGATCGGAAGAATAGTAATACTGTATCCCTCTCTTCTGAGCATCCTGAGAGCTGTAATGATAGAAGAATGTTCAACTGGAGATGAGATTATGTGTTTCCTGTTTTTTCCCCCTGCCTGCCTTCCCATGGAAAGGACGGAAAGACCGTTTGCCACTCCACCATCGTAATAGAACAGCGTTCTTGCGCCACCGAAGAACTCAGCAATCAGAGTATCCGCTTCTTCCACGAATTTCTGCGTTTTTCTTCCCGGCAGATTACTGCTGCGACGATGGCCATATCCATTCTTCATCATCGCGGTGAACGCTTTAATTGCTTTTCCGTTGACAGGCGTCATTGTAAGATGATCAAGGTACGTAATTCTGTTCAGTCTATTACTCCCATCTTCGTGAAACTCTCTGGAAATTCTTCCTTCTCGGGTCTCGAGAAGAGCTCACTAATTGCCTTTATGATTGGATAATTTCCATTAAGTATCTTCCTGACAGTCCTTGTAATAGGCATATCTACACCATATCTGTCAGCGAGTGTCATTATGGCATAGGATGTGTCCACTCCCTCTGCCAGCCCCGATATGCCTTCGGTGGTTCCGCAGGCAAACGCTTCCCCGAATATCCTGTTGTGACTGAAAGGAGAAAACAGGGTCGCCTCGTAATCACCCAGGTGAGAAAGCCCGTATACACTTCTCCAGTCACCGCCCATTGCTGCAACAAGCCTGGCAACTTCCTGTGGAGCACGAGCCATGAGAGCGCCCTTGAGACCTGACATATTGAGTCCGTCAAGGATTCCAGCTGCTATTCCAATAACGTTCTTGGCAGCAGCTCCCACTTCGCAGCCGATCATGTCACGCGATCGGTAGAATCGTATCAGATCACTGCTCATCAACCTGGATATGCGAATAGCGTTATCATCACTACCGGATGCAATAATCATGCAACTGGGTACTTCAGCTAAAAATTGCTGCGGGTGTCCGGGGCCTACCCAGACCGAAAGACTTCGCGGATTCAGGCCTTCCTGATCAGCGATTTCTGACAATCTCAATCCGGTTACTTTTTCTATACCCTTCATGCAGAGAATGATATCTTTGTCTGACAGATCGCTTGCGGATAGTTCTGATGCAAGTTTTCTGAATTCCTGAGCAGGAACCGCTATAGTTATCAGGTCACAGGTAGATACTTCTGTAAGATCTGTGGTTAAACGGATATTATCGGGAAGCTCAAGATACCTGTTCTTTCCGGTTTTCTGAAGCTCACGAAAACCAGGTGCGTCTCCGGGTTCCCAGCCAAGCATTGTATTTCCAACTCTGGATCCATACCAGAGATGGAAACTTCCCCATCTCCCGCATCCTAGAACTGCCTGCTTAATCGGCATTGTCGGACATACTCCTTATGGTTTCAACTGAAGCATACTTTTTAAACAACTCTCCCCACGGAGTCGCGAGAGCTTCCCTGATTCTTTTTTTACCGACAAGATTCAGCCAGAATACATCATGATATAATCTGCTTGCGAAAAAAGACCATGGAACAATAGGGCTTCTCAGTAGAATATTCTCCAGAGGTTTCAGCCAGCCGTGGTAGATAACCTTCTGTCCTCTGCTTGCGAAAGTCTCTGTCTGTACGAAATGGAAGTTCACCTTTGATATGTCTTCTCCTACAACCTCGATCTCTGCTGTATCTCCAACCCCGAGTCCTTCTTCGTGAGCAAGCCTTATGAAATCCAGTTTCATCGGATCAAACCCCTGCATTTTTGCGCTTATCGCGTCAATTGCCACCTGATCCGCGGAAGCCAGAATGTAATTCTTAACATGGGGAATCATCGCTCTAGGTCCGGGTCCTTCTCCGGCAAATGTTCCATCCATCACAGCAAGAATACCGGGGTGTATCTCCTTCTGTATTCTGAGAAGATCAACAAGGGTTTCGTGTATTACACTGTGTGTCCAGTGGCGACGCTCACTTAGCAGGCCACCGAAAGCGTTCTTCATCGCACCTGTGATTGTAGTAAATACATGTGTTTTCATTGTTGGAAGATGAATAATATTCTTTCCTATGAGAACATCCGGAACCTTCACGCCATCAGGGAAAATTTTCCCAAGTACTCTGAAAGGCTTGTCAGGTTTGAATTCAACCCACTTTACCGGTTTTTCGTAGAGTCTTACCTTTCGAATTCCATGCAGGTCTTCGTCGACCTGCCTGAGATGGTTTTTAATTTCCCCCTTCTTATCACTGACGACAACGGTCCTGTTATGAGTGGAAATAAGCTGGTCTTTACTGTAACCATCCTTCAGAAGGCTTCTTATCACGCCATCAAGCTGCCATGGTGTTGTTGAACAGGCTGGATACCAGTGATGCCATGACACATTTATCTTAAGCAGAACGTCCTGGCTTTTATCCAGGAAGTCCAGATAATCAATGCTTTCGAGAAGTCTGTGATAATCCTCCAGAACGGTATCCGGTGATGTTTTCAGTACAGCGACTTTACTTTTCATGTTCTATCCTTATACAATCCTGTGGTTTTCCATCTTCGATGTGCCCACCAGTAGAGTTCCGGGCTTTCTCTGATCAATCTTTCAAGTTCAAGCGTATATTGCTGCGTAATCCGTTCTTCAGCTTCTTCCCTGGAAATATCTCCTTCAGGACGTATTGGTTCCTTTATCACAAGCCTGTGGTCGGGACCTTTCCCGATTCGAAGCAGCGCCGCCAGAACAACCGGCACTCCAATCTTTGCGGAAAATGCAGCTGCACCTCTCGGAGTGGAAGCGGGGTAATCAAAAAAATTAACGATTATTCCACTGTCTCCGGCATCCTGATCTGACAACCAGCAAACATACCCCCCCCGTTTCATCGATGATAATACGCCTTTTACCGCCGCTCTCCGATTGTACAATTCTATCCCGTGCATGGAACGCATATGATTGATAAACCCATCAACCAGACTGTTGCTCTGCCGTCCCACGAGAAAAGCAACATCTCCAAGAAGATACTTGTTTGCAATACCGAAGAGTTCCCAGTTTCCAAAATGCCCTGTGATGATGATCGCTCCCTTTTCACGAAGGAGAACTTCAAGAGCTTCAGGGTTATCTATCCTGATATGCTTTTCTATATAGCTTTGATCCATTTTCCACTGTCGTGCAAATTCAATCATGAAACGCCCGGAATTCTTGAAGGATAGAAGCGCAATTCGTTTAAGTTCCTCACGTGACTTCTCAGGAAATGCAAGTTCAAGATTTACAAGTACAATACTTCTTCTGATTCGCAGCACTTTCCATGCGAACCATCCCATGAACGCGCCCAGTGACAGAGCACACCTGATTGGCAGAAGACCCACCACAAAAACGGTAATCCGAACAAGCACATACTCAATCCTGTGACCGAATGAAGGTTTTTCCTGTTTTTCCATCTCAGCTCCTGCCAAAGGGAATCCGTACTTTTACAGCCTGCTCCGGACACAATTCATGACAGCAGAGGCACATGATGCATTTATGTCGGTCCATTACTGCTCTGCCATTTTTAATAATTATCGCGTTTACAGGGCAACCCTTTTCGCAGACTCCACAGCCAGTACACTTCTCTGTAGATACAGGTGGTTTCTTGAAGAGCATTCTCGCTATTCCTCCCAGGAATGAAGGAAGCAGGTTATAGAAGCTCTCACCGGGTACTCTGAAATTCTCAAGCATACATTCTTTCAAACCGTATACAGTGATTTCAGAGCGTGGTTTCCCCAGTCCCCGTTCACGAGCAATTCTGTTTGTATAGATCTCAAGAGGATCAAGACCGGCCAGTTCAGCCATAACCATGTCGAGACACACACCATCTCGCGAAAGACCAAGCAAACCGTCCCATCTGGGAGTTCCATCGGTACTCGGTCCTTTTCCATCCATCGCAAGAATTGCATCCATAATGGTTAAATCAAAATTGACGATCTCGTAGATATCAACAAGGTATTGCGATAAATCAACCGGCCTTATTCCATAACTGTGCAGCACAGCTTTTCCAAGTCCTGGGATCGCGCCAAAAGCATTTTTCACCGCATTGGTCAACCTGCAAAGTCCGTGTGTTTTGAACTTGCACATATTTATTAATACATCGCATTTGAGAACTGGACATGCAATGTCGTATGTTCTGCTCATGACCGTCTTTCGAACACATCCAGCTTTTTCAAAATTAATCAGCTCAAATCCGAGTTCTTCAGCAATCCTGGAGTACCCGCAGTTCTTCCAGTATCTTTCAACCCCTCTTACAGCTCCACCGGGACTATCTCCTACAGTAACTGTGCACCCCTCGTTGCGCAGCAGAATAACCATCGCGGCAACAACCTCCGGATGTGTTGTTATCGCTCTTTCGGGTGATTTTGCAGAGAGCATATTGACCTTTAGAAGAACTTCAGCACCCGGAACAACCGAATCCGGCCATCCTCCAGCCTGTTCAAGCATCATAAGAATCGCATCGATCAGTTCGCTTCTGTCATACGATTCGAATCCCGCTCTGAGAACTACGTCATATGTCATAACATCTTTCAGGAATCATCTTACATGTACCGGATCATCCACCGAACTGGCAATTCCCAAGAGCAGGGGCAACAACTTTGTTCTTACCTGCTCTTTTTGCCATGTACATCCTTTGATCAGCATACTTCAGCAACATATCCCTGTCTTTTACATCAGTAAGGTATGTTGAAACTCCAAGGCTGATACTGACTTTCCCCAGAGGCTGCTGTTCAGAGTGAGGAATTCGGTAAGAGGACTCAACCACTCTCTTTCTTATCCTCTCGGCAATTTCAACGGATTCCCTCTCATTTGTGAATGGAAGAATACAGACAAACTCTTCACCACCATATCTGATAAGAATATCGACTTCTCGAATCGCTTCAGACATAGCCTGTACTACTGTCGTAAGCAGTGTATTTCCCATAGGATGACCCCATGAATCATTGTAATGTTTGAAGTCATCTATATCCATCATGATAAGAGAGAAAGGAAAACTGGATCTGTCAGTCCGCCTGAATTCGTCTTCAAGTTTTTCCTCGAAGAACCGCAGATTACCAAGACCTGTAAGCCTGTCCTTTCTTGCGAGTTCCAGTATTCTGGAATGCAGCATCGCGTTCTCCACTGCTGTTGCAGCATGGTTCGCCAGGGCAACAACGATACGTTCGGACTCTGCGGAAAACCTTCCTGAGATTGGACTCTGAATATCAATGGCCCCTGCTACTCGATCCTGCACTATCATCGGAACAGCGAGTTCACTTCTTGTGCTGCTGATGTTTTCCACATACCTGATATCTTCTCTGGTCTGTTGAATGTTGACCGGTTTCCGAGATGATATAGAAGCGGCAACGATTCCGGATGATATGTTACTATCGGGCTTTATTCTGCCCATTGCAACCTGTTCTCTGATTCGGATAGTAAGGCCTGTAGGATCAATCTCCGAATCGTATCCGGAGGTTACGGCAACCTTGAGTGAATGGGGAATCAAATCATCTTTGTCACCTTCAGCAAGAAAAACAGCAACAGCTTCTGAAGGGAAAAATCTCCGCAGAGCCGATGTGACTTCACGGCATATCTTTTCCAAATCCTGTGTTGAGTTCAATTCTCTTCCGATCACAGAAATAGTTTCAAGTTCCTCATTCATTTTTCTGAGATTCTCTCTGAGCATGTATTCCTCTGTGACATCATTCGTCATAATGACAACACCGGCAAAATGACCTGCACGCTGGAACGGTATATAGCTTACATTCAGCACCTGATCTGCCTGTCCAACCTTACCGACATGAACCTGTCTGTTGAGTAAGGGTTTTTCTTCTTCGAGAGTAGTACTGAAAGAATTCTCTTTATCGGAAATCAGGACGGGAAGCACTTCTCTTAACCTCTTGCCTATAAGGTCGTTCGCGATCTTGCCAAATAGTTTGCATGCTCTTGGAGTGACCTGAAGAAGGAAACCGGAATTATCAACAACAAGGATTCCTGAATCCAGGCTGTTCATAATTGCGGACATATGTTCCCGCTCATCAGTCACTTCTTCCAGGACCGTCGCATTAAGAATCGCTTCGGCTGTATGCACGGCATAATGCCTTAACGCTTCCAGATCGGTACTTTCTATCTTTCTTCCAGTCACGTATCTATCACATCTGATTAGACCAATTGGACGTCTTGCTGCAACAAGCGGTGTATCTATGTAATCCTTTGAGCCTGCCCACCACATTCTCTCATCAGCTATGTCAACTTCACTGGACTGAATCTGGCGCAGCTCCCGAATGGCAATTCCTGAAGGAAGATCTTGGTATTCCCGGACATGAAGGGATTTTGGAATATCGGACAGGTTTCTTCCCAATGCAGCTTCAGTGACGAGTTCATCGGTTTCAGAGAGATATCGACAGACCCATACTCTGTCAAAACCAAGCCCTGTAAGTACTCCATTGGCCATTCTTCTGAATATATCCTTGACACTCATGGTTCTACCGAGCTCTTCAGTCAGTTTCCATGTTGCCTCAAGTCTGTTCACTCTGTTTTCAAGATAACCACAGAGTTTATTCAGTATAGCCTCTCTGTCAGGCGGATTACTTCTTTCAAGATGGTAATCTACAAATGAAGAATCCCTCTTCATAAGAGTTTCACAAATCGATAGAAAAGCTTCCGGCCGAATGGGAAGTTCCTCAATACCGTCAACTCCAGCCCACTCAGCCCTTAAGCGAAGGGAAGCATCCAGTCCGGGTGTCAGCAAAAGAAAGGGAACTTCAGATGTAATCGATTCCCCTTTGAGATACCGGCACACCCTCAGTCCATCAAGCATAGGTAAGAAGTACCCGCACACAACCAGCGAAGGATTTGAGGTGGCAGCTCTGGAAATCACTTCTATTCCGGTACTGCACGTTTTTACATCGTATCCCTCAAGCCTTAATACTTTTCCAAGAATTTGCAGGAGTCCTGCATCATTATCCGCAATTAGAACTGTCTTATTCCCTGGCATAAGCTAAATATCATTCCAAGCCTGCATATTGCACCAGCCCTTTACTGCAAACGCCGTATATGCAGGTTCATCATGAAGAATCGCGATCAATACCGAATCAGTCCTGCGCCCCGGTATCAATCGCTGCCTGAGCTGCAGCCAGCCTTGCAATCGGAACCCTGAATGGAGAACAGGATACATAATCCAATCCAATCGAGTTGAAGAACCGGATTGATTCAGGATCTCCGCCATGTTCTCCACAGACACCAATCTTGATATCAGGTTTAACTCTTTTCCCTTCGGTTACTGCGATTTCGACTAACTTACCTACACCATTGACATCAATGGATGCAAAGGGATCCTTTTCATAGATACCCATCCTGACATAATCAACCAGAAAAGCACCTGCATCATCTCTTGAGAATCCGCAAGTCATCTGCGTAAGATCGTTTGTGCCAAAACTGAAGAAATCAGCGTATTCAGCTATCCTGGCCGCATCAATAGCAGCACGTGGTACTTCGATCATTGTGCCGATACGATAATAGATGAAATCAGCAGGCAAATCCTTTTCTTTAAAGACTGCATCTATCACATCCTGCGCACGAGTGCGGGCAATCTCGAGTTCTCGTGGATGTCCAACCAGTGGAATCATGATCTCAGGCAGAACTTCAGTACCGCTTTCCTTTACTTCGATTGCTGCTTCCATAATAGCTCTTACCTGCATATCGGAAACTTCCGGGTATATCAAACCCAGTCTGCACCCTCTATGACCGAGCATCGGGTTGAATTCATGAAGCTTTTCGACGGTTCTCTTAATCTTCTCAATAGGCACTTCCATCTCTCTGACCATTTCAAGCTGCCCCTGACTGTCATGCGGCAGGAATTCATGAAGTGGCGGGTCAAGAAGTCTTACCGTACAAGGGCGACCGTCAAGTTCCTGGAATATCTGTATGAAGTCTCCACGCTGCAGAGGAAGCAGTTCTTCTATGGCTTCGTTGTAATCCGTCAGAGGAGCCTCGAGTTCTTTCTCCAGGATGCAAGTATCATCAGCAGAAGCGGCAATTCGATCGCGAAGATTTTTAACTTCATCAGCAACCAGTATCATCTTCCTGAAGGAGATAATCCTGTCACTTTCAAAGAACATGTGCTCTGTTCTGCAGAGGCCGATACCTTCCGCTCCGAAATCGACAGCTGTTTTAGTGTCCTTTACCGTTTCAGCATTCGTTCTAACACCAAGCCTTCTGTATTCGTCAGCCCAGTCCATAAGAATCGAGTAATTCAAATACAGCCTTGATTCATTTGGATCATCCTTACCCATGGAAATGCATAATATCTCCGAAGGTTGGACTTCTACTTTACCGGCATATATTTCTCCTGTGAAGCCATCCAGCGCAACCAGATCACCTTCCGCGATCTCTTTTTCTCCGCAGAACATCTTCTTTGACTCGCTGTCAACAATAAGGCTGCTTGCACCGGCAACACATGGAAGCCCCATTCCCCTGGCGACAACAGCTGCATGAGATGTCATCCCTCCTCTTGAAGTAACAATTCCCTTCGATACCGACATACCACCGATATCTTCCGGGCTCGTCTCCTTCCTGCAGAGAATCACATCTTCTCCTCTTGATGCCCATTCTTCAGCATCATCAGCGGTAAAGACAGCGCGACCGCATGCTCCACCTGGAGAAGCGTTCAGACCGGTTGTGAGAAGATCCGCATGTTCCTTGCTCCTTTTATCAAGAACCGGAGCGAACAGTTGATTGAACACGCTTGCCGGAATCCTTTTCAGTGCAGTTTTTTTATCAATCAAATCTTCTCTAACCATATCGACAGCAATATTCACAGCGGCGAATACCGTTCTCTTACCTGTTCTTGTCTGCAGGAGATAGAGCCTCTTCTCTTCGATGGTGAACTCTATGTCCTGCATGTCGAGATAGTGCTCTTCAAGTATGGTCCTTATTGAAAGCAGCTCTTCGTATGCGGCTTCATTAACGTTTCGAAGAGTTGAAATCGGTTCTGGTGTTCTGATACCGGCAACAACATCCTCACCCTGTGCATTCATCAGATATTCACCGTAGAAAGTGTTTTCTCCGTTTGCGGGATTCCTTGTGAAGCAGACACCAGTACCGGAACTGTCACCCATATTACCAAAGACCATGATCTGGATATTCACCGCAGTCCCTATAAGCCCTGAGATCTCGTTGATCTGACGATAACGTCTGGCTCTGGTATTGTTCCAGGAACGAAATACTGCATCAATTGACAACCTCAGCTGATCCCAGGGATCAACAGGGAACGGTTTGCCAATTTCCTCGATGTATATGCTATTGAATTCATCAACGAGAATTTTCAGGTCATCAGTGGATAAATCTGTGTCAAGATCTACGTTTCTACTGATTTTCATTCGGTCAATTGCTTCTTCAAACGCGTGATGCTGAATACCCATGACTACATTGCCAAACATTTGAATGAATCTTCTATAAGCATCAAGAACAAATCTGGAATTGCCCGTCTTTTCAATGATTGCAGCTATGGAATTTTCATTCAGACCAAGATTAAGCACGGTATCCATCATACCCGGCATGGAAACAGCAGCTCCACTCCTTACGGAAACGAGCATAGGATCTTTACCGGTTCCGAATTTCTTTCCGGTCATTTCTTCCAGCTGAGCGAGTTTTTCTCGAACCTGCTGTTCAAGTCCATCCGGCCAGCTTCCTTCATCTCCAACGTTATAGTATCCTGCACAGGCCTCAGTTGATATCGTGAATCCAGGCGGAACAGGAAGCTCCAGTCTGGTCATCTCAGCCAGGTTAGCACCCTTACCTCCAAGAAGATCCTTCTGAGTGCGGTTACCCTCGGTTTCATCTCCACCAAAGAAATAGACATACTTAACGGAATTCATACAGAACCTTTCATTTATAGATTACCTGAAAATCACAGAACCTGTAATATATCAGGGTCAGGGCGTGAATTCAATATTAGATTCAGGTCTTGAATTTTTACGGGGACACGCACCAGAGGCGAAGTTTTTGGGGGACACGCACCAGAGGCGAAGTTTTTTGGGGACACGCACCAGAGGCGAAGTTTTTGGGGGACACGCACCAGAGAGTGCATGTCCCCGGATGTTTTAGTTTTATCTTCTTTTCCAGAGGAAGCTGAGGAAATCCTCTATTTCCCTCCGTTCGCCTTCATTTATGGGTTCGATCCTGTCAAACACCCAGGAACATACCTCTCCGGGACCTTCAAATTCATCAAGTCTGCCTGCAACCAGGGCGATCACTTCAGACATCTCTTCCCTTCTTACAAGACCTGACAGACCGGATCCGGCTTTCTCGGTTTCCACCAGCAGGTCAGTGCTGACAATAGAATCCAGGTCGACTGCATCCGAGATTGCAAGGTAGTGTTCACCTAATTGTGAAACGGAAATCTCGTACTCCAGCGCCAGCTGCCTCTGAGTGAAATGCGGGCCGTACTTTGTCACCGCGTATTCAAGAGCAGCAGCCCATATGGCAGGCTTCCTTCCGCGTGGTGTAACTTCCGAACAGAAGCTATTCCAGATATCAAGAGCCTGCCTGGATTTTTCCCTTGAATATCCATGAAGTTCCAGCATTCCACTTACCATTCCCGCAACCAGATCTTCAATTGGAAGGTCGTAATGATGGAGGGCTTTTCGTTTCAGACTGACTCTGAGAGACTCTATTCGAAGAAGTGTATGTTCGATCCTCTCATCCTGAGGAGCCAGCTCTTTTGCCTGAAGAAGAAGGTGAAGGCTTTCTTCAATGTGTCCGGTCTTGGCTTCCAGCATGGCCAGATAAGTAAGAGTTGCGGGTATACGGTACTTCTCCCTGCGAGCTGTTGCCAGCAAAAGACGCTGCGCTTCTTCATCGTTGTTAAGCATCAGGTGAACAAGCCCGAGTTTCCTGCGGGCATCAAGATCCTCCGGCAGGATATCCAGATACTCTTCGAGTGCTTCCCTGGCCTGCTCAAACCATTCGAGTTTGAGATAAACATCGGATGTAAGCAGCAATCCAGCGGGGCCTGGAACACCGTGCCATTTGAAGTTTGAGAGCCTCAGGGCCGCTTCTCTGGATCGTCCCTCATCAAGGTCAAGCTGGCTGAGATTGAGGTTTGCAAGGTCCTCATCAGATGTTTCACGCACAGCAGGGTCGGCAAGAAGTCTTTCCAGACTTTCTCTTGCCATTTCATGATTATTCTCTTTCCTGGCTTTTTCAACCTGTTTCCAGAGCCAGTCTATTTTGTCATCAGATGGCTCGGTCAAAATTAATCCTCCTTTGTGACAGCGAGTATTCCGGTTACAGCAGCGGTTCTGCTGAAAACCGAAGACCCAAGAGCATTTGCCTCTATTCTGTAAATATATGAACCGGAGGCAATAGAATCACCGTCGTGGTCAAATCCGTTCCAGAGAATCTGATTGTAACCCTGAGCGCAGGTAGCGGATAATTCCTCTATCTTCGTTCCTGAAACTGTGAAAATAGAAACGTTTATTTCTGAATCCTCGGATACTCTGAAACTGAAGCACCTTTGCCCGAATCCGGGATTGGGATATACAAGAGCTTCAGTGATACTGAGATCCTGATCTTCCAGAATACTGAGATTCAGTGTGTCCCTTGAACTGTTTCCAACACCATCAATACTCCAGAGAATGATGCTATGCTCTCCTGGAGAAAGCGCTTCTATGTCATATGTGAGTCTGCCGCTTGTTGAACTTCCTCTGTGGTAGGAGAACCAGGAGCTCACATCACTTCCATTGCCATCTATGAAAAGACTTAGTTGTCTTCCTGAACCGCCAAGAAGGCAGATCCCGCTGGAATCGCTTATCTCGGCTTCAAGCGTTATATCTCCCGTTACTTCCGGATGCTCAACTCCATCGTAACCCCGGAGCCACATAGTAACATCCGGACCTTCCAGATCATTTCCAGAGGGGTGACCCTCTATCAGAACGGTCGGGTCCTGAGCTCCACAAAGATCGGTCTCACCGGAGAGAACAGTTGCAGCGATCCTTGCAAGATCACCGGTCGTTGATTGAAGGGGAATAAAGCAGTCATGCTCGAACCCCCCGTTACTGACGGTCTCTGTTCCCCTGAAGGCCGTACCTCCATACTTGAGGTATTCGATTACTGATCCACCGAGACAGGTGTAGGTCGTGTACCAGGAAGACTCCAGTATTTCGAGAAAAGCCAATCCATCCTGCTGGAATCCGCTTCCGGTTATACTGTTGAACTCTCCGCTTCTGAGTGTGTCACCGTTCACCGAGACAGATCCGTCAGGTTCAGGCAGAGGCAGAGGCATTTCAGGATAACCGAACATGATATAAAATTTGTTGTTCATCTGGTATGTACCGGACAGTACAAGTTTTGACTGCCATACGGCATCCCCGATGTTAAGTCCGGGATTGTTAGTGAGTGAATCAACAATACTCCTGAAATAGCTGTAATTCTGGGGACCGTGAGTTCCCCTGGTTCCGGCTACAGATGAGATACAGCCGCCTGCAGGATGAGTAACAACCGCTTCCCCTATCGCGTCGGTACCCGGAGTGTCAAAATGTCCCACATCGCAGGTCGACCAGAATGATACCGGCAGTCTCGATCCGTTTGTCAATCTGCCGATATCTTCTGACAGCATCATTTTCTCGTGCGCTATCTGACCGGCGGCTCCATGCCCCATATATGTAATGAACGCGAATCCCTGATTGAATATCTCAATAAAGTTTTCCCTTGCCTCCGGTTTGTCGGGATGAGGGCCTTCGGGAGGCCATGATCCGGGAGGCCATGGATACTCTATGAGGTAGAACTTCTCTCTGTCTATGTGTCTGGGAAGGACTTCCTCAGCGATGCGTTCAGTATCATTCGTATGATCGGTTTCGTTCTGTGATGAGCCCCGCCCCCATTCGTCATCGGCTGCAAGAAGAGCTCTGTTCATCCATGTACCGCGGTTCTGACCGCTCGAGTACGTAAGCAGTTTTGCCGTGCACGTTCCCAGCTCTGACAGATCATCAACCGGTACTCGTGCTATGGGAATCTCAGGGAGGTCGGAGTTTTCATGAGTCATGACGTACAGATCATCCACGCAGTTCGCCTGGGACGAGCCAAGTACAATCCAGGGTGGGATCATCACAGGTTGAGTAGTTGTGTATCCCAGGATATCATAGTGCCCGTCGCCTATGAGAATTACTCCTTCCAACCCGGAAGACCAGCTGTCAATTCCCCATCTTACGGCTGATCTTATCGCACCTGGATCGGCAATTCCCTGTCCGAATTCATCATAGATTTCGGAAGTTATAGCGACAACAGGGCTGTTCCCGTCCTCATTGCTCAGCGTGACCATTCCCCATACACCATCGTAAAGCGATGGATGTACCACGAAAAGTCTGTCACCGTCAGTAACAGTTCCGACAAGCCTTCCGGGGTCAGCGGATCTTATGGAATCAGGTGAAAGCCAATCCCCGGAATCAATGAGAATGAAAACGCTGGAACTGTCGACATCAAAAGAAAAATCAAGTCGTCCCGTACTGTACCCGGTGCCTGTCAGAAGCAGCGGAGCATCAAAACTCGAGATATCGAATAC
>DAOWJX010000078.1 GCA_030640155.1 Candidatus Aegiribacteria sp.
AAGAGCAAAATGCAATATACACATAATCATTTCTATGAGAAAATGGAGAATAAATGAAAGTTACTAATATCCATAAAAGAATTATTAACCAGCAGAAAGAGAATATCTCGATAATTCTTGATAGTCTGTCATCAAGTAATGACCAGTTATGGCCAAAGGAGAAATGGCCTCCAATGGTTTTTAAGAATGGGTTAGTGGAAGGTGCCACAGGTGGACACAGACCTATCAGATATTCGATCACACAATATGTTCCCGGCAGTTCAATTGAATTCAATTTTATTAAACCTGATGGTTTTAAAGGAATTCATAAATTCGAAATCACAGAGATTGAAAATGATAAAACTGAATTAAAACATACGATAAGCATGACTGTATCAGGAAAAGGAATGCTAACCTGGTATCTTGCTATTAAGTGGCTTCATGATGCCTTGCTTGAAGATTGTCTGGATAAAGCAGAAAACAATTTCCTGACAGAAAAAATCAATTCAGACTGGAATTTGTGGGTTCTATTCTTGAGAAGAGTTTTGAGAAAAAAGAAATAACACATAACAGGATTTACTCGAATTTACTCACTACACTTCTAAATCGAATGATACAGGCGTTCAGCTGAGAAAGAGCAATGAAGACATATCTGCACAAGATTGACACGGATACGCCAGGCAACCGGTATGATGTTACCCCTTTGTTTGCGGACGCTGAATGCTTTTCGCAGCTTGTCGTAGACCTTGCTGAGCCGTTTCGGAACACTCAGATTGATTATGTAGTCTGTATCGATGCCCTTGGCTTCATACTTGGCACTGCCATCGCACACTACCTGGAGATTGGCGTTATCCCTATTCGTAAGGGAGGTAAGCTCCCGGTCAAAACCGACGGTGAAGATTTCCGGGACTACTCCGGTGAACTCAAACGACTCGAGATTCGAAACGATGTATTGCCGCCTCAAGCCCGAGTACTCCTGGTTGATGAGTGGATTGAAACAGGTTCACAGATTCAAGCTGCTGCAAAATTGATTGAGGGTCAAGGGGGAATTATTATCGGCATCGCGGCAATCAATATGGATGAGAATGATACGACGGTAAAGATCAGCAGTAAATACAGAGTCCACACAATCTGGAAAGCCTGAATATTTCAATGGCTCCCCATTTCAAGATATCCAGTCATTGGCCGACCTGATATGTTTCTCAGTCAGGCAGATCGTCTAGAATCTGCTGCATGCTTTGCTTGTACTTCCGGAAAGCATTTCGTCCTTCAGCAGTAAGACGTATCATGGTATGCGGCTTTTTACCTCTAAATTCTTTTTCGATAGTAACGTAGCCTGCTTCTTCCAGCTTGCTCAAATGCGTGGACAGATTGCCCCATGTTAGCCCGGTCATACGTATCAAGAAGATAAACTCGGCGTTTTCGACAACATACAGGTAAGTCAGGACCATCAGCCTGGCCGGGGCGTGGATGACCCGATCAATGTCCACGAGAGGATGCAGGTCTTCTTTGCCGGTTTTCGTGGTTGTCATTCTACGCCTCCGCCGTTGGGATCGGATAGTCACGCAGGAAGCGGATCAATAGTGTCGTTCCAATGAGCAGAATGATGCTCGCTGAAACAAAATATCCACAGAGGCTGATGCTTCTAAGATCCGGGATCTGCTTCAGGATGATGCGAACGGGAAGAGTTACTGCATACAACACACCGTAGGCATACAGGCGGTTAAGATTCAGGAAGTATGCTGCTACGCTGAAGCCTACGATGAATAGCGCCACCCAGGCAATCACAGGAATGGATATCCCGGTTGCCAACTCAGATGGAATGCTGTTCGTGGCGAACAGGACTCCAAGAAACAATGACAGGAACAATGTGACGGATACTATTGTCAACATCAACCTCAGTAAGGATTTCCGATTAGGTCCAAATTTAACCAAGCCCATCCGGGGGATGGTAATGAATTTCTTTCCGCTCCACAAGACAAGCATGACCGGCACACTTAGAATCATAATCCACCAGTCCGAGAGAGGCATGGACTCCTCAAGCAATGGAGCGACGCCCATCATCAGAAGCCAAAGGCCCAGGACAATATCCCACACGCCATCTCGGAATGTAGATGTGAAGACTTTTCGCTCAACTTCTTTCAAACTGATATTCTGTGACATGATTGACCTCCAGTGTGATTTCCAAAATGCTTTTGGATTAAAAGTACTTTGGCTCTCAAAGTACTTTGAATATTATACCATAGAATCGGGAGAATGTCAAGCGCTGTAACCTTAAAATTTCGCAGATACTCTACCGTCGG
>DAOWJX010000326.1 GCA_030640155.1 Candidatus Aegiribacteria sp.
ATCACAAAGGAGATAACAGAAGCGCATTTGGTGATGCACTCATGGCACTCGCGAAAGCGAACCAGGACAACCTACCTCTGGTTTTTGACTGCGATCTTGCGGGATCAGTCAAGACAAACAGCTTCAGGATTGAGTACGGAGATCATTTCTTCCAGTCCGGAATAATGGAACACAATACTGCTACAGCGTCAGGTGCGGCATCCATTGCGGACAAGGTTGTGTTCTGGGCTGATTTCGGCGTCTTCGCCATAGATGAAACATACAATCAGCACAGGCTTAATGATATTAACATGACAAATCTCAAAGTTGTCGCTACCCATTGTGGTCTGGATGTCGGAATGGACGGCAAGACCCACCATTGCATCAAGTACATCGGTCTGATGAGAACGCTTCATCATTGCAATACAGTGGTTCCAGCCGATCCCAACCAGACTGACAGAGTAATAAGGTACGCCGCCACTCACCCCGGCAACTTCTTCATAGCTATGGGACGTTCGAAGCTGCCTGTCATAACCGGTGAAGACGGAGAACCTTTCTTCGGCAGGAATTACAGATTCGTATTCGGTCAGCATGATCACATCAGAAAGGGTTCAGACGTAGCCATCGTGGCCATGGGAAACATGGTTTTCCGGGCTCTTGAAGCAAGGGAGATACTTCGCGAAAAGGATGTTTCCGCAGCGGTGTATGCGATCAGCTGCCCTCTCTGCATCAGTCCCCGGTTACTGAAAGAACTTATTGACTACAGACTTGTTCTGACATACGAAGACCACGATGCTGATTCTGGAATGGGCGCTGGAATGGCTCTTGCATTCTCGAACACGGAGGACACTCCTCCCCTTCTCCGGGCGGGTGTTACCTTTTATGGCGCATCGGGAGCACCGGAAGATCTTTACAGGATGCAGGAACTGCTGCCGCAGCAGATCGCGGACAGGATTCTCCGGGAGCTATCCTGATCTGGTCAGCAGTCGCAGGAACATATCATTGTAGTACTGGCTTCCAGAAATCAGGTTCCATTATGCAACGCCGGTGAGTGAGCCCTCTTAGAAGCGAACGTCTCGCATAACCGGCTGGTAAAAAAGCATGGCAGTGTGGCTTAGCCTGCAATTCCGTGTTGATGCGATTGTTATCTGAAATTCATTGCCTGTATGCATTTCTTCTAGCATCAGTTGTAAGAATACACACAATATGTTCCTTCTTGTCCACAATATAGAACAACCTGAAACTGCCCACTCTGTATCGCCAGGTATCAGGGGAGTAACCCCGAAGCTTCTTTATGTTCTTTCCATAAAACGGTTCAATCCTGATTTGTGGATATACATACCCATCAAGCTTGTTCCTTAGAAATGCAGATTCATTGAGCGGTAATTTCCCAAGTTGCTTGAGGAATTCCCTGGTTTCGAAGATCTTGAAGTCAGACAAATTGACCTTGTCCGGATTTCGCGTCTCGTAGCCCATTCCTTATACTTTTGTTCAGTTCTTCATTTGCACGGATTTCAGCCATTTCAAACTCGTCTACATACCCATGCTCTTCGATATAACGCAAGGCAACGGTCTCAATGAAGTTTGAAAGAGGGCGATTGTCCTGCTCAGCCAATTCACGGAACTGTCTGTACGTCTTTTCATTAAGTCTAAGAGTTACAGTCTTTGACAAATCTCACCTCCAAAGCTGTTGAGTCTATTGTACACATATAGAATACAAAAGAATATATACGAACGCAATGCACGCTGAACTGGTATCTATTAGATAATGCTTCAAATCAGCAGACTGCAGTAACATGAACATGAAATAGCTGAGCTGCAGTTTTGCTGTATTTGATTGTTAACCCCCAATAATCTCATTCAAACCAGCAAGAATTGCAGTAAGTTCCTCTGGAGATATCCTGGTGATTTTCTTGCCGATACGCTTGATCGAAAGAGTCCTGATCTGGCTGATCTTGATCCATGATTTCTTCGGGAGCGATGCATCTGACAACTCAAAGGTTAGAGGAAATCCTGCCCCGGGCTCGCTGCTGGTTAGGGCAACAGCTATCACTGTACCCGAGCGGTCATTGAAAACATCTTTGCTGAGAACCAGTACTGGTCTTTTCCCAGATTGTTCATGCCCGATTGTAGGATTCAGATCCGCCCAGAGAATATCGCCTCTCAGTATTCCGGCCATGATCCAAGCTCACTATTCATACCTTCCTCAGCTATAGCCATTTCTTCTTCAGGATCCAGCTTCGCGCATTCTCGCGCAAGACGGTTGCCGTACTTCTTTTCAAGCATTTCACGAACTGCCTTTTGTATGGCTCCGCTTCTGCTGGGAAACTCTGCCTTAGAGACAAGATCATCAAGTTGATGGAGCATTTCTTTATTCATGCTGATAGCAATCTTTGCAGTACTCATGACATTCACCTCCGGTATTACCATTTGTCATACCTTTGGTTTTGTCAAGGGTTAGCGCTTCGAATGAACCGCTTCGGGCAAGCCGAAGAGCAAAGCGACCAGGCTAACCCGAAGTCGCGTTTGATTCGGTTTTCAGGCATTGCTCGAGTGATTACTGTGACAGCAATTCTATTCCAATTGTCAGCTACCCATGATGTCTGTAAATTTAGACTCGTTCCTTAGCCCTGCTGCAAACCTTCTTGCATCATCCAGATCCTTCGTGTCAGGATGGTCTCTATTCTTACCGCCAACAAACCGTAGCGGTCCACTTGTATCGAAACCCAAACAAGAAAACTCACCCATAATGTCAAAGCCCGTCTCATGCAGCTTGCATCTGAGTCTATTGTGATAATGTTTTATTGGAATAATTCGGATAAGATTTCCTCTTGTTGAGAATATAAAGGCTTTCCTATTTGTGCAGGACAGGTTATCGACGACACTCAATAATTTAATGTGGTGCTTCCATGCATAAATCCCAGAACCAAAACCAATAAGGTCATACTCTTCAACATCGCCAATATCTTCATTCAGAGGGTCTAAAAGATCTGCACTTAGTACTCCAGTCATTACCTTAGCGACTTTTCTGGTGTTGCCGTGATGCATTGAGATGCAGACAATAAGTGTGTTCACATTCTTTGTCCCATAGATTCTCATCTCATCTATAACTGTGGTATGGCAGCGTTCACATTTCCGATGTCTAACAATGATTCTACTGCCTTCTGCATATCCTGGGAATATTTCTAAGGGTTAGCATGAAATGAGTGTTTAGCTCCGTCAATAGAAACTCACTTGACATGCGTGGTGAACATGTGTACACTAATGCACGAGATTTCCGTGTTTCAATGGAATCCACAAAAGCAGGTGGAACTCGTTCGTTCATCATTGGCTGGTTGGAGTATTCCAGTTTCTCTCCAGAAAACACAGGAGAGAAAATACACAAAAGCCGGGTTGGAATTATGCTGGCAGTATGTGTTTCCAGTTGCCTGACCTTCTGTAGATCCTTCCGTTGGGAATTTCATTTGTCATACCTCCGAAGGTCTGCTGCAGGATTCTCCGGGAGCTATCCTGATCTGGTCAGCAGCCGCAGGAACATATCATTGTAGGATTGACTTCCCGAAATCAGGTTCCAGTAAGCACGGGCAAAGGTTTCGCTTTCTTTCAGTTTTCTCATGGCAAGTCTCCGCGTCAACCGGCTGAAGAGGAGATGCCTGTAGAATTCTGACTGTCTGACACTGCCGAGACATCCCTCATTCGCTCTGATCAGCATTGTCTTTCTATCCCCGCCGAATATGATGGCATCAGCGATGAGGAACCCGCTTTCAATCGCATGTCCGATTCCCTCTCCTGATACCTGGTCAACCAGGCCCGCGGCGTCTCCAGCAAGGTATATCTGTCCGGTGCCCAAGGATTTATGCAGTGACAGTGAAGGTATCAAAGCAGCTTTCACGACATGATTTCCAGCTGAAATCCTTCTGGCTTCGAGAAATTCCTTAAGCGCTGAGGCCACCTCCGGTGGAGAAGCCTTACTGCCCACAACACCGGCTCCAATACAGATTTTCTCCCTTCCCGGAAAAGCCCACACGTACCCGTATGGAAGATATCCAAAATGTATGTGAAGTCCGTCCGTTATATCATTTACTTCCGACAAAGGGAGGATATACTCGAATCCGATACCGGTTTTTCTACCGGATCTTCCAAAACTCGTTTTTCTGACGAAACTATTGCATCCATCCGCGCCGACAATGAAGGAGTAACGGATACTCCGGTTGGAAGAAGTTCTGACTGATGAAGAATCAATGGACACAGCTGTTTCACCTGTGATAACCTCAGCTCCGGAAGTCCCCGCTTTTTCCAGAAGGAAATTATCGAACCCCATCCTTGAGATAATCCTGATAGGATGATTGTCTGATGTATAAGATCTAAGAAGTTCTTCCCTATCCCAGAGTGACAGGGTTCTGTGGGTTTTCTCCGTAAGCAGGTCGAGTTCGGCAGTTGAAATCATGCCTGATTTGATAAGCAGTCCGGCTGCTCTGCTGCTGAGAACTCCACCGCATACCTTATCTCTCGGGAACTCAGCTTTGTCGATAAGCAGACATCTAACGCCTGCAGAAGCAAGCTTCCAGGCACACGATGACCCGGCAGGTCCCCCGCCTACTACTAAAACCGTGGTCAGGTTTTGCATCACTTCACAGACAGAGCCCTGTTCTTTAGAATGAATCTGCACTGTCTGTTATTTTCACACCCTCCGCAACAATGTAAGACGGCACGCTTACGGCTACAGGCATTCGCCTGCCATATGTATTTGAACCGTTTACGGATTCAGGAACAGACGAGATTACTGAAACATTGCCAAGGACATTCTGGAAGGAATCGGTTATCCTGGTTGAGAATATCGGTGATACCATCTTGCCATCCTCGATAAGAAGGGCATTGAATCTTGAACTTCCTGTAAATATTCCCTTGCTTCGACTTGGTAGATTCATGTAGTGAAGAGCGGGAATGTATAGAACTCTGCCCATGTCCCTTACAGCCTCAAGAGGACATTCAAAACCATCTCCAGTATTCATTACTATTCCCATAGAGCGCGTATCGTGTCCTGTTGGCTCTCTGCCATACCTTGCCGCTGTTGAGGAATCGTACATCAGGTTCATAAGGACTCCGTTTTCAATAAGCGGGAAGTGTTTTCTTTTCCTTCCGCACATATCAAATCCGAACATGAAAGTCTGAGAATTGAATGGATCATCAGAAAGCGTGATGTTCTTTCCAAGGACTTCATCACCCGGTTTATTCTGAGAAGTCCAGTTCTGCTTCTCTTCCCAGCCTCTACCCATGAAACCTGTAAACACAGAAAAGTTAATTATCTCCGAGACAGCATCAGAGCCAAAAATAACGGTATACTCGCCAGATTCAACTTTATATCCATTGTTCTCTTCATAAACAGGAATTAATCGCCCAAGCTCTTTTACTGTCTTTTCGACAGAGAAATCAGAGGCTCTCCATCCGGTCTGCGTGTTAATGAGCTCCCATTTCTTTCCGGGATGCTTAAGCACAACAGTGAACAGCTGATCAGTTCCTCTGTGGTAAACTTCATTTTTATTTGCGGTGGTTATCATGTAGACTTCCACTGATCCGCTGGACCACGATCCGGAGTAATTGTAGTTCGCACCCAGTTTTGAGAAAATCTCTCTGTAAGCATCTGCCTTAACACCTGGATCAAGGTTTGCGAGAGCTTCATCATACTGGGTTTCTTCCTGCACTGATTCTTCTACTTCATCAGGGATTGGGTCGTAGGTTTTAGGAGCTGCAGCTTTTGCCTTTTCTACGGCTTTATCCAGTACATTCCGTATGGTTTCTGTTCCTTCAATCATGCCAAGAAAAGTCTGGCTTGCCTGCTTTCTTCCATCGGTTACTTCAATGTCAAGTCTGGTCAGATCCTCTGAAGTATTGAGAGAAATGGAACTGTTGCCGACCCGCATGAGATGACTCTTCTCGTGATGCAGTGCAAGTGTAGCCTGGATGCCTTCCGATGCGGCCTGATCCCTTACTTCCATTAGAATCTTCCTGATATTTGCGTCCAGCATGGTTTACTTCCTTTCTCCGATAATCACGTCATCAAATTTCAGGACAGGAACTCCGTGCCCTATCTGCATAACCTGGTTTGGTTCACCCTTACCGCAATTGTCAACCAGTTCAACTCTCCAGGTTGATTTGTCACCTACCGATGAAAGGGAGTTGTAGAACTCAAGTGTATGTCCCTGATAAGTTGGATTCCTGAGGATTCTTGTTTTCTCGCCGTTTTTCACTTCCCAGGCAATTTCACATCCGAAGTGGAAGTGTTCTCTGTTTGATCCGATCGACCAGGATACTGGATTATCCACCACGATCCCTTCCTCTGTGGAAGAAATAATGTCTTCAAGCGATCCATCATCACCCGGCAGGATATTTACGTTTGTCATTCTGTCGATTGGAGCGCGGTAGAATGCAGTTGCTCTGGCAACTCCCCCACTCTGGCTGAATACTTCCCGTCCTGATTTCTCATTGGCCTCGTTGACCATAGCTCTTGACGTAAGGGCATTTACCAGAATTCCCCTGTCAATAAGCAGATAATCTCTCTCAGGGGTCCCGTCGTCATCATATCCGAAGGAACCGGGAGAATTCTGAATACCTCCGTACGAAGAAGCGGACAGTTTATCGCTTCCGTATCGCAGTTTTCCGAATGAATCAAGATTTACGAAGGAACCACCCGCATAAGAGAGTTCATAACCAAGGATCCTGTCAAGCTCCAGAGGATGTCCTATGGTTTCGTGAACCTGAAGATGCCCTTGCCCCGGAAGAAGAATTACGGATTTTCTTCCGAATTCCAGAGCATCAGCTTCAATGAGTCCCTTGAGCTCTAATTTGATTCTGCTGCTATGTTCTGCGAAGAGAACCGGTTCGGTAATCATCTTCCAGCCACTGGTTCCATCACCGGTTGAATAAAGGCTCATACTTCTTCTCTGCATCTCTCCATCGGAATCCAGAGCCATGACCATCATCATACCGAAAACATTGACCAGATCTTTGTTGATTTCCGAACCATCGCTGTTCTGGAAGTAGATTTTCTTTTTCTGGAAATTGGCGTATACTATTCTTTTAAGGACGAAATCGTCCACGAGGTCAGCATCCAGACGAGTCAGAAAACCAAGTTTATCCTCCAGGCTTACTGTAAAGGGGTCCAGTGCTACAGGTGAGGAGTAACTGCCCGTAATAGGATCTCTATCTCCCATGAAAAGCGGAACTTTCACAAGTTTTGAAGCCGTCTTCGCATTCAGCAGGGCTTTGTCAAAACATTCCCGCAACGAGGATAGATCGCTGGTCGCCGCAAAACCCCAGGCGCCGCCCCAGAGTACTCTTACTCCTATACCGCTTTCAACGGTCGTATCGTTTGCTTCCAGATCCCCATCGTACAGAAGAATTGTTTCAGAGCTATCATTCAGATAATACCTCGCATCAACGTAACCAGCACCATCCAGAGATATTCTGGATATGTTCTTCGAAATCTCCTTCTTCACTGCCGTCGAATCTGTCATCAGATACCTGCCTAACATTAATATTTAAATCACCGGAATTGTAAGATTTCTCAAATATATGAATCAAACCAAATTTACAAAATTCCAGTTTTGTTACGATCTGTTACAGAATTATCACAGTATCGCAAATCATACGAATTATTCGTAGAATATGCGCTACTGGATTTAATATTTATTACTGATTCGACAGGAGTTCTAATGAAAAAACTGATCCTTTTACCAGCGATATTTACTTTCCTGCTGATCACTTCCTGTGACAGTGGCAGTACTGAACAGATAGATGATGTGGTTATTGAAACAGCACCCGAAGGTCCGCAGCATATTGAGTTGACAGTTCTTTGCACAATAGGTGTGGAACTCGGAGAGGCAAACCTCGTATTCGGCAGAATAGTGGATGCTGTCAAAACCGCTGATGGCGGCGTTCTTGCTCTTGATCTTACAACATTGAATGTGCGCCGATTTGACAGTAACGGAGCCTTTATCGGAAGTGCGGGAAGAGAGGGAAGCGGACCTGGAGAATTCCAGAACCCGATGGGAATAGCAATTCTGGAAGACAACCGAATCATTGTCTCTGACATGTCCGGAGGCGCGATAAAGGTATTTGATGATTCTCTTGTATGGATTGAGGACATCACCGGTTTTTTCCCACGACCACCGTTTACTGTAAGATCCGCGGGAAGTGCTGATTTTACGGGAATGCTTCCAGCTTTTGATCGGGAAGAAGGGCTTATGGGTTATGCAGTAGCCAGGCTTGAGACCGGTAACCCTGAACCAACTGTCATCTACGTTGAAGATATGATTTCTTTCGATCCTTCCAGGCTTGGCCCGCTCGGTGCAGAGAGTATGCCGATATTCACCTCCGGCAATTCCGGAAATGTTTTTGTATCCATGCCCTTTTCCGAAAAAGCCAGCGTTACAGGATATCTTCCCGAGGGTGAGGTTTTCCTCGAAATAAACGAAGATGTCGAGTCTGTTCTCAAGACAGATGAAGAACTCGCCGACGAGAAAGCGGACTTTGAAGATTTCATTTCCAGAAGAAGCGGCAGAAGCGGCAGGATGTCCGGAATCGAACTAGTATTTGATCCGATACTCTACCGAAGATCCGTCTCGGAACTCGGAATTGATAATCTGGAAAGACTGTGGGTCCGCCTTGGCGGGTACAAATACCCCTTCTGGAATGTATATGACATGAGCGGCGAGCTGCTCTTTACGGCATCACTGGAGCTGGATGATCCGGATATCGATGAAATGACTGTCAGAATTACGAATAACGGGGCGGTTGCATGGGTCAGGGATCCGGTCAGCTGGCCAAGGCTCTATCTGATTGAACTGCCGTAGCAGGAAATGAATATTTAAGAAAATACTTCCTTAACCCGGGTTTTGAACGTATTTCTCCAGAGCACTGATGACACCTGATGAGAATTTCCTCTTTTTCCCTTTTTTAAGTTCATATAAAACATCCATAGGGATTTTGGGGATTCTGTATTTTCTGTTTGGTGTGATTGCCGCATTAAAGGTATCGCTTATCGCTACTATCTCTGTTGAAAGACCAATATCCTTCTTACCTTCAGGATAACCAGAACCATCTATTCTCTCATGGTGGTCCTTGGTAATCTCTGCTTCCTTTTGCAGACCCAGTTTTCTGAGCATCCTTGCCCCCTCAGCCGGATGAACCTGGAGGATCTCCCAATCAAGATCGTCCAAAGGTGTAATCTTATTTAATGAGTACCAGGGAATTGCGCATTTTCCAATATCGTGCAGCTGGGCGGATGTCCCTATAAGTTTGATTTCATCCTGTTTCACTGACAATACTTCCGCTATCCCCACTGCTGTCTTCTTAACGCTTTCTGTATGCTCACTTCCAAGGTACCAGTCTTTTATTCTCAGGACTTTCAACAGATACTCAAACAGCCCTTTCTCCTTGAAAAAAATATGGAGATCCTTCATCCCTTTCTTGCCTGCAAGAATGTTATAAATGTTAAGGCCATCCCTCATCGTCAGCGTTTCCGAAAGTGTAGTTCCATAATATCCCGCATCTTCGAGTGAACGGATCATTAATTTTATACTATTTTCCGCATCTCCTTTATTTGCCAGAATGAGAGCTTTTATTCGATGATAACCCGGTTCTACAAATTTTCTGTTAGCTTCACTTACTTCACTGATTATCCCTTCAAGGATTTCATCGGCCTTCTCCGTCTCACCTCTTCTCGCTTTTGCTTCAGCTTTATTCAGAAGCGTGAGACATCTTACAGGTTCATGCTCGGTTTCTTC
>DAOWJX010000048.1 GCA_030640155.1 Candidatus Aegiribacteria sp.
CATTTTCATAGTAGTCATATCCCCTATAACGACGTTTCCGGCTGTGGTGAAATCAGCTGCTCTGATGACACCGAACACATAATTGGAATCTCCATTCTCTATCCCGATTGAATCAACCGGTATCAATATGCTTAGTATTGTGCTTTCTTCAGATGATGCTGATTCGGGGTTTGAATCTCCCCCGGTGCAACCGATGATAAAAACCAGAATCAGGATTAGAACCGATCTTGGAATTCCCATAATCACTCGCTCTCGTAAAACTGGTTAATCAGCGTATTGAGGATATGTAACGCCCTCCGTCCAGTAGGGGTAGACATCCGGCATCCGCTGCCACTGCGATCCGCATTCATGCATGAATGAAATGCAGTTATCAGCAGCTTCGAACAGGCTGCCCTCCAGTTCCTCCGGAGTGAAAGAAAGCCTGATCTCGAGGGCGTTCTGAATCTGTTCATCTGTCATTCCCAAGTAGTACGCTGCTTCGATTGCTTCAGCGGAGAATCCGTTTGCCTCGAGGTTATTCAGATATGCTGAAGCCATGGCAACGGTTATGTACGTATCCTGCAGTCCCTCCAAACGGCAGACATCGAAAAGATGATCAAACCGATCAGCTGTTATTTCCATGAAGACACCGGAGAGATCCTTGTAGAAAACGTAGCATAACGCCTGTTCAATAGCCCAGAAGTCATTATTGTCATCAAATGCGCCACCCATCCTGTCCAGGGATATCTGCGCAGCATCCATAACCGCTATGAGTCCCATGGCGGCTTCAGCGAAGGAGTTGAGTGCGGCAGCTTTTTGAGGTGAAAGCCCGTCCCGCGGTATGAGAGAATCAACATGAACAACCAATGGAATGGCGTAGACGGTGTAATCCGATCTTGGAGGATCCATTCCGAGAGACTTTATGGCAATACTCCACTTGTCAATCAGCATGTTAAACATATTGCCGGAGATCCAGCCTAGCATCTCGGACCCAACATCAAATATGCTGGTAATATCTATCGTAAGAATACCGGCTACAGATGAAAATATATCCATTGAATCCCTGATCTTTTTGATCGCTTTATCGACCTGTTCAGGGGATTTCCCGGCTGCTATTGCCAGCCTTTGCCGCATTGTATTTCCAGGCTGCGCAATACCTGGATCCAGATCAAAGAAGTTCCCATCTTGCGATCCGTTATCCGGGGATGGATCGTACCACTGCATATCTTTGCGCTGTCCAGTACTGCCGGCCTTGGTCAGAGTGTTTCCGTAAGATATTTCAGTGTTCTCATTCAAAGGTACCCAGAGTTCTATCCGGGTATGCTTGTATCCACGAGGGAAGTAGCGGATGTAGTAACCGTTTGGATGCCATGACCATCTGCCTTCAGGAATGTCCCTCTCATTGTACTCTTCGGGAGGATCGCCATGTATGATCGCGATCTCCTCCAGTTCCTCATATGAGGATTCAGCCCTGGAAAGAGTGTTTCTTATTCCGGCTTCAGCTTCCAGAACTGACCTGGCCGGTCCCGTCAGGTCCTTGAACAAATCATCCAGCATACCGTCTGGAATGAGACCCAGTGCCCCGCCGTTGAGTTCGAAGATCTCCTCGGGAGTAAGCAGAATAGATGCATTAACCTTCTTATTATCACTCATATCAGAGAACTTGCATCTTGCGAGGACTGCCCAGATAAGAGATTGAACTTCAGTTTGATTGATTTCACCATGATCGGATGAACGATCCAGGATCGCCTGAATGATATCACTTCTGCTCCCTTCAAGAGGAGCGTAAATGTATCCGTTGCCTCCAGTATCAGAAACGTAAGTGCCGGCATGAAGACAATAGCTCCTTGCTTCCAGTTCATAGGCTCCCGGAAGAAGGAAGATCAATCCATCTGAATTAATCGGCATATCGTATAAAGGAGTGAAGAACTCCGGTTCAAAGCCGTCCATTTCAGGACATTCGAAAACGGCGTCTCCCAGTCCGGTCGTAATTACCGGTTCCTGTTCAAGAAGATCACCGAGGACAGGGAGGTTAATCGGAATATCCGGTATCGACGGGATTGAGAACTGTGCCTGTGCGGTTCCAGATACCAGAAGGAGTGTGAAAAGAAGAGACAGTTTGTATCTCATGACGGTTTCCTCTCAATAATGTTACTCAGAATAACAGTTAAATGCAACTTAAATCATGGTGGCTGCCCGGGCAAGTCCTCTTCGGATAATCCATTCAGGCTAGTAATTATATAATGACAGGAGTAGATTGCAGATTAGATGCGAGAGAACAGCTGAAACGAATCCGATTGGAGTAAAAAATGCCCGGTAATCCTGTTATCGAATCGATCATGCAGAGGAAATCCATCAGGAAGTACAAAACTGAACAACCTTCTGATGAAGTTCTGAAAGCAATCGTACGTGCCGGTCAGCAGGCACCGTTCGCGATGCAGCTTGGGAGTGTGCTTCTTTCGCGGAGTGTTGAGACTAATGTATTCAATGCACCTCTCCAGTTTATCATATGTGTGGATATACACAGGATGGAGAAGATTATGGATAAGCGGGGCTGGAAGAGAGGAGCATCCGATCTGTTCACACTTCTGTTCGGAATGCAGGATGCCGCATACATGGCTCAGAACATGGTGACTGCTGCTGAAAGCTTCGGTATGGGAAGTTGCTTTTTCGGCAATGCTCCATTCATGGCTTTGAAGATAAGGGAGAAGTATGAACTTCCGGACAGAATATTTCCACTGGTCATGCTGACGATGGGATATCCTGCGGAGGA
>DAOWJX010000247.1 GCA_030640155.1 Candidatus Aegiribacteria sp.
ATCTAAACATTTTCAGCATCGCCCCACGGGGACATGCACTCTCTGGTGCGTGTCCCCGCAATAGAAATGTTTAGATGTTAGGCCCGGCCCCAATAGGAAGGGGTATTATTTGACCGGGATCAGGAAAATGGAGGATATGACTTCCTCCGATTACAGTTCGATCGGACTTCGCAGCGGGTTGGAAATACATCAGCAACTTGATACGGAGAAAAAACTCTTCTGCCGTTGCCCTGTGCTTCCATACTCGCAATCATTCAATGCGGAGATACTACGTCATATGAGACCGACTCTATCAGAACTTGGTGAATATGACGGCACTGCATTGATGGAATTCAAGACGAAAAAAGAAATTATCTATCAGATCAACAAGGATACTGTCTGCACTTATGAGATGGACGATACTCCCCCTTTCGAACTAAATCTTCAGGCGCTCGATATAGCACTCGAGATCACAATGCTCCTTAACTGCAAACTCATCAGCGAGCTTCATATTCAGAGGAAACAGTACCTTGATGGCTCGATACCCGCAGGATTCCAGAGAACAACTATTCTTGGTGTGGATGGATGGATTCCATACGGAGACAGGCGTATAGGGATAATTCAGCTTGGACTCGAAGAGGATGCGTGCCGTGAGGTGAGCGATAAAGGACATGATCGTGTTTACCTGACTGACAGACTGGGTATCCCGCTCATTGAGACGGTTACTGCTCCGGAGATGGTTACGCCTCATGAAGTTGCCGAAGTTGCAGTGATACTCAGTAATCTTGCCAGGGCTTCTGGAAAGGTTCGTCGCGGGATAGGAGCCGCCAGGCAGGATGTAAACGTATCTGTCAAGGGAGGGCAGCGGGTTGAGATAAAAGGTGTTTCGAGAATTCCGACTATTCCTCTCCTTGTTCACAATGAAGCTTTCCGTCAGGTCATGCTTCTTTCAATAAAGAGCGAGCTTTCGAAAAGAGGCATAACCGATTCATCTTTCGAATCATCCTCATTTAATATTACGGAAACACTTGCAGATACACAGTATAAACCAGTTGCTGAGGCAATTAAGAGCGGGCTTGAACTTCACGCTGTAGTCCTCCGGGGCTACAGAGGAATACTGTCTACTGTCACTCAGCCCGGACAGACATTTGCCAGTGAGATATCCGATCGCGTCAGGGTGATAGCATGTCTGGACAGGCTTCCCAACATTACCCATTCCGATTCAGGAGGTGAAAACTTCTCCGATTCTGAATGGGAAAGAATCATGAAATCAACCGGCACCTTTGAGAACGACTCTGTTGTGGTCGTGTGGGGTACCGGCCAGGATCTTTCAACTGCTGTCAGTGAAATAACGATAAGAGCCCGGGAAGCCATCGATGGTGTATGCAACGAAACAAGGCAGTCCTTTCCTGACGGAACGAACGGGTTTGAAAGGATACTTCCAGGTCCGAACAGGATGTATCCTGACACCGATCTTCCACCGCTGGCAATCACCGTAGAGCATATGGAGAGAATAAGTTCTGCACTTCCGGAACGCCCATGGCACCGCGCGGAAAGATATATCGCTGCGGGAGTTCCTGAAGAATCAGCACGACAGATGAGCATTTCAATGCTGAGAGATCATTTTGATCGTGCTGTTAAGGAAACTCCATACGCTTCAGATGTTCTCATGCACTTCTTCCTGAGTACACTCAGCCATCTTTCGAAAAGAGGGAAAGCTCCGGATTTAAGTGATGATGTAGTTATTTTCTCGCTGGCTGAAGCCGGTAGAAGATCTCTCCCGATAGATGCTGTTGCTCATATCCTTGAAAATATGCGCGGGTCCGAATTTAAGGATATATCCCTTGTGGCTGATAAAATCGAGATGCCTGACCTGAATACTCTCGGAGAGGCTGTAGAGCAGATTCTATCCGGTATTGAATCGAAAGATAGTGAGCATGATGTTTTGAAGCGATTTATTACAGGTAGAATAAGGCACAGATATGATGGTCTGATAAATGGAAAAGAAGTATCCGAACTTGTTCACAGCATGGTTCTGTAGGAAAGAAATACATGAGTATGGAGGTGATCGACGCTGTCTTCTGATTTGTACAAGGGCTACAGGGGGAAAAGCCTTGCCTGCCTGAAAAAATATAAAGTCGGGGTCTGGAGTGATGTGGAAGTAGATTCGAGACGTGGTTCCTTCAGTGGAACAATTCTTCCTAGATCTGAAACCGCAGATGAATTTCACATCGTTCTCAAGCTGCACAACGGCTATAACGTCGGCCTTGCTGTCGAGACAATCGAATCGATTACAGAGTTAGGGCGTACAGAAGCACATTACAAAATACCAGAAAAAGAGTTTCCTTTCGACCCGGATAAGAAAAATGTCAAACTTTTTGGAACCGGAGGAACCATCGCTTCAAGGCTTGATTATCGAACGGGCGCGGTAATACCCGCGTTTTCTCCTGGAGAGCTTTACGGTTCCGTTCCTGAGCTGGCTGATATCTGCAATCTCAAAACAGAAAAACTATTTGGCGTTTTCAGTGAGAATATGGGACCTGAACAATGGATAGGTACAGCTGAAGCAATCGGAAAGGAGATCGCCGCTGGGATAGACGGGATTGTTATAGGACATGGAACTGATACTATGCACCATACTGCGGCGATACTCTCTTTCATGGTTCAGGATTCTCCGGTTCCGATTGTTATGGTCGGATCACAGAGATCGAGTGACAGACCATCCAGCGATGCAGCGATAAATCTCATAAATGCCACTTATAGCGCCGCGAGAAGCGATATAGCTGAAGTCATGGTTTGCATGTTCGGCCCGACCAGCGATCAGTATTGCCTTCTTCATAGAGGAACCAGGGTGCGTAAAATGCACTCATCCTACAGGTCAACGTTCCGCACTATAGGAGATATCCCCCTCGCAATCGTTAAAAAGGATAAGTTCGTATTACTGAAGGATGACTACAGGAAGAGAAGAAATGACAGGAATGTAAGGATAAATACATCCTTTGATGATCGAGTCTCCATAGTGTACTATTATCCCAACATGAAACCCGATATTATCGAATCACTCATTGATAACGATTACAGGGGTATCATTATCGCGGGAACAGGGCTAGGGCATGTGAACAAACCTCTTTATCCAGTGCTTAAGAAAGCATGCGACAAAGGCATTCACATCTATATGACAGTTCAAACGCTCTGGGGTTACGTTCAGATGTTTGTTTATGACACAGGTCGTGATATGATGGATCTAGGAGTTATACCAGCGGCGAACATGCTTCCTGAAGTAGCTTATGTAAAACTCTGCTGGGCTCTGGGACAGAGTCATGACCGCGAGGAAGTCAGGAATATCATGATGACCCCTGTTGCGGGAGAAATCACGGAGAGGGAACCTCATAATGGATATCTTATTTTGCAGGGAGGGATTCCTGAAGTCGAGGATTTCATAAAAAGATACAAAAGATAACCTTGAACATGTATAAGGATAAATCACAGGTATTGACCTCAAAGTACTGGAACAATATTATTGATTTGTGATAAATACAGTAACGGATCGCCTGCTGTCCGGGGTGTGCTTTAAAAGCATATGCGGGGCAGTATTTTTTTTCAGTTGTTCTTTATTGTGCCACGAACTGGATGGTAGCTTTTCGAAGGGAGTTTTAGATGAACATAGAACTCAGTGGGAGACATTTTAACCTGACAGACGCTCTGAAAGAGCACGTTGAGAAAAAACTGAATTCAATAAACAGGTTCTATAACGGAATAGATGATGTACATGTAATTCTGGAAGTAACTTCAGGCACGAATCATGTTCATATACAGTTACGGGGAAATCATCTCAAACTTGATTCGAAATCCAAATCGCATGATATCTACATTGCGTTCGATGACGCGTTTGATTCTCTTGAACGTCAGATGCGAAAATACAAAGATCGAATGCACAATCATTCACACAGGAAACGGCAGGATTCAAACGGGAAGATACCTTCATCAACATACTACGTTCCGGCTGGGGAATCAGATTTTGAAGATGGAATTCTTATCGATGATACAATAGAAGTACCCAGTCTCAAGACAAAAGACGCCATCATCGAATATGAGATCGAGGCTGATAATCCATTTATCTTTCATAATACCGAGACTGGAATTCTAAGCGTAGTATACTCAACAGATTCCGGAAGTACGCAGGTTGTCGAACTTGTTGAAAGTAACTGACGGAGCACCTACTTATGGACAGTATACCAAAGCCGGAGGATCTGACTGCAGCCAGACTTTTTGAACTCCTTGGTGAAAAACTCAGTCTGGTTGCTGTTAACGGGATTACAGGCCATGACTCACTGATTGAATCTCCCGATGTGAGCCGACCCAGTATGGCTCTCACCGGCTTCCTGAACAAATTCCTTCATGAACGTATACAGATATTCGGGGAAACTGAGATCACATACCTTGACTCACTCTCGGAATCTACCCGAAAATCTGCCATCGAGAACATATTTCAATTTCCGATACATTGTTCTATCGTAACAAAGAACATGCCTCCACCTCCGATGCTTGTGGAATTGTCCAGAAAAAATAACTCTGCGCTCTTCAGATCCAAAAGGGATACGACACCCCTTATTCACGATTTGTCGGACTTTCTTGATCTCGTGTTTGCTCCTAGAACTGATGTTTACGGTAGTCTTGTCGAGGTTTTTGGAGCCGGACTTCTTTGCACAGGACGGAGCGCAATAGGGAAGAGTGAGGCAGTTCTCGGGCTTCTGGAACGCGGACACAGACTGATAGCTGATGACAGGGTTTATGTCAGGCGAATCGGCAATACTCTTTTTGGAACCGGAGATTCAAGGATGGCCCACCATATGGAAATCAGAGGGCTTGGATTTGTGGATGTTTCCTCATTCTATGGTATTCGGGCGATTAAGGATAGACAACAGATTCATCTTGAAGTAAGACTGATGGAATGGTCAAAGAATGACCACGATTTTGACAGAACCGGTCTGGTTCAGAAGATGAACAGGATTCTCGATCTGCCGATACCCAGAACAACAATTCCGGTGATGCCCGGAAGAAACCTCACACTTCTTCTTGAAGTGGCGGTAATGAATTACCTTCTTAGAAGCAAGGGGAGAAGCGTTCCAGAAGAAATTGAAAAAAATCAGATAGAAACAATTATCAGAAAAGAAATAGAATTAAAAAATAGGTAAAGCTTATTCGACTGGAGGGTGTGAATTGAAAGCTGAAAACGCTGAAGTAGTAAATAAGCTTGGAATTCATGCCCGACCTGCTGCACAGATTGTAAAGAAAGCATCGAATTTCGACAGTCATATTACTCTGACTGTTGAACGTGATACGGTTAATGCAAAGAGCATAATGGGAGTTATGACTCTTGCTGCCTGCCGTGGAAGCATAATAGAAGTGAGAGCGGATGGACCAGATGAAGAAGATGCAGTAGAAGCTGTCATCATGCTGATTAACGATGGGTTTGGAGAGGAATGAAAAGTTGAGAATTCGGCTTACCGGTACAGCAGCATCACCAGGAATATCCATTGGTCCGGTATTTCTGCTGAATGTGGAAGAGATCAGGGTGAAGAAACATGTCCTGAAAGACAAGAGTGAAGTAGATCGAGAACTGATGCGTTTCAGGGAAGCTCTTCTCCTCTCCCGTGTGGAACTTGAGGAGATTTCCAGCCAGGTCAGCGACATTATTGAGGGAAAACAGCTCATGGAAGTGCATATTCTCCTTCTTGATGATCCCGCCATCCACAAAGAGGTTGAGAATAGAATAAGAGATGAACTTGTAAGTGCTGAGTATGCTGTAAGCAGAGTTCTGTACGATATTCTCGAACGTTTTAATTCGATTGAAGATCCCTACCTGCGAAGCAGATCAGTAGATGTTCGCGATGTCGGCAGACGTGTGATAGGAAACCTTCTGGGAACTGAGAAGGAAGTACTCGCGAATTTGAGCC
>DAOWJX010000201.1 GCA_030640155.1 Candidatus Aegiribacteria sp.
GCATAGACATTCCAATCTATGAGTTTCGGGTCATCTCCCTCAGAGTATTGTCTGAGATCAGAGAATTCCATTCCCTGTCCGCGGAATATGGATGAGTAATCACCACCGACAAGCTGTGCTACAAGCTTCCTTGTCTGGAGTTCAATCCTTCTGACGCGTTTGAATAGTGAGTGTACGTTCTCCATGATCAGATATTCCCTGTTACTTTACCGGAATCCTGTTGAGTATTCTCTCTATTATTTCCTCTACACCCACCTCTTCCGCTTCAGCTTCGAATGAGAGGATTATTCTGTGTCTGAGAACATCGTGAGCAACTTCCTTTACTATTGAAGGTGAAACAAATGAAGAACCATAAAGGAATGCCCTTGCTCTTGATGCTGAAAGAAGACCAAGTGAGCCTCTTGGACTGGCTCCAACTGAGATGAGATCGTCAAGATCTTTCAAACCAGCCTGTCTTGGGTGTCGTGTGGCGGAAACCAGCCTGACCATATAATCAAGTACTCCATCTTCAACGACTACCCTGGAGGAGAGCCTCTGGAGTTCTATTACCTTTTCAGTCGATATCACCGGTTCGACATCCGGAACAGGTTTACCACCGATCCTGCGCAGTATTTCGACTTCCTCAACGGCTGATGGATAATCGATCTTCAGTTTCATAATGAATCTGTCAACCTGAGCTTCAGGCAGTGGATACGTACCCTCCTGTTCAATCGGATTCTGTGTGGCCATAACGAAGAATGGAGATGGCAGAGGATAGGTTTTGCCACCGAATGTAACCTGGCGCTCCTGCATTGCTTCGAGGAGAGCGCTCTGAACCTTTGCCGGAGCTCTGTTAATCTCATCAGCGAGTATGAATTGCGCGAAAAGAGGGCCTTTTCTTGCAGTGAATGTACTTGTTTCCGGTTGGAATATCATTGTACCTGTAAGATCCGCGGGCAGAAGATCAGGTGTGAACTGCAATCTAGCGAATGACGCCTCTACACATCTGGAAAGAGTTCTGGCAGCAAGCGTTTTTGCAAGTCCGGGAACACCTTCGATAAGAACATGACCATCACAGAGAAGCGCAGTCATCAATCCCAGTCGAAATTCGTCCTGTCCAACGATAACACTGGAAAAAACGGACTCCAGTTTATCCAGCAGAGGTTTTTCCGATTCAATCTGTTTTTCGAGTTCTTCAATCAGCTGTCTTGACATCCAGTTTCCTCCCGGCTTTTTCAATGAATTCACGCATAATTTTTTCATAGTCAGTCAATTGCTGATGAGTTCCAGCCTCGAACCTCATGACAAGCACAGGCTGAGTGTTGGATGCGCGAATAAGTCCCCAGCCATCAGGGAATGATACTCTTGCTCCATCAGTGGTATCTACGGGATATCCGGCCTTTTTCAGCAAATCTGTTACTATATCGACAATGATGAATTCGCTTTCATCAGAACATTCTTCCCTTATTTCGGGCGTGGAGAATACTTCAGGAAGATCTGCCAGGTAAGAACTCAAAGGAGTATCATCCGACGCAATTATCTCAATCAACCGCATCGCAGCATAGAGTGCGTCATCGTAGCCGTAATATCTGTCCCTGAAAAAGATATGTCCGCTCATCTCCCCAGCGAGCAGAGCATTCTCCTCAGTCATGGCTTTCTTGATAAGAGAGTGACCTGTGGGTGACATCACAGCACGCCCCCCCGCCTTTTCAATTTCTGAGAAAAACAATCCTGAAGCCTTGACTTCAGAAATGACAATCGCGCCTGGATTAAACTTCAGGAGTGATTTAGCCAGAATTATGAGGATTCTGTCACCCCGGATCACGTTTCCCTCTTCATCCAGTATTCCAAGTCGATCAGCATCACCATCAAAAGCAAGACCGATATCAGCTCCTTCTCTCAGAACTGTTCTGCGAAGGTCTTTCAGGTTTTCCTCTACGGTTGGATCAGGATGATGATTCGGAAAGTTACCATCCATTTCGCAGTAAAGAGGAATAACTCTGCATCCAAGGCTTCTGAGAACATCAATCGCAATCGCGCCGCCAGTGCCATTTCCCGCATCTACAGCGATCTTCAGAGATCGATCAAAACAGAATTCAGAAAGAAGCCTGTTCGTGTAGGAATTTGTAACTGATTTACGTTTTACTGATGCTTTTAATGTAACAGGGAGTACAGATGATAGATTCTCCATTGTTCTCCGGAGTTTCTGGATACCCTCACCCCATAATGTGTCATGTCCGTACATGATTTTAAAACCATTGTATTCCGGGGGATTGTGACTGCCTGTAATCATCACTGTAACATCCGGATTTAAAGTATACGCAGCAAAATATGTCATTGGTGTTGTCTGCACTCCAAGATCAATAACATCTGATCCTGAAGCAAGAATTCCATCTGTCAGCCAGCGGCAAAGAATAGAGCCTGACGGTCTGCAATCCCTTCCCACAGCCACGGTGTTTCCGGCAATTCTTCCTAGAGCTTTACCAAGTTTTATCGTTAGATGCTCGTCAAGATCCGTAGGAAAAGCACCTCTTATGTCGTATTTTCTAAAGACCCGGTCATTCACTCTGTCTGACTTTCCATCTGCTGATTCAGAGAGGGTAATTCCATTACATATTGTCCGGTTTTCGAATCACCAGTGAGCCATCCGTCGTGGATACTTATAATCTGGCGTGCCAGTTCAACACCGAAAGCTGATTGTTTTACAGTGTTTGCAGGTTCACCCTTGTATGCTATTTTCATCCTTACGGACCCTTCATCGTTGAAGAGAACAATGTGAACAAGAGATCCGGATACCATTATGCGTGATATCTCTGATAGAATGTTTTCAAGCGCATGCTTGAGGTAATGCCTGCTTCCTGTAACCATGACATTCTCATCGATGGACATTGCAAGCGAAACACCCCTGGATGCAAATACATCATTCCACTCGTTAAGAGTATCAAAAAGCAAGTTATCAAGAGAGACTGAAGAAGATTCAGCTTCATCGGGGAATTGTGAACTGCCTGATAAATCCATCTTTTCAAGAAAAGCGAGTTCTTTCATTACATCAAGGAAGTTCTCAATTTCGGTTATCTCATTTGTTAGTCTTGCTAGATGTTCTTTTACACCGGGTGATCTCTCAGGTGGTCGGGAAAGCTCAATAGCTGTTTCTCGGACTGATTCAAGAGGTTTTCTCAAGGAGATTCCTATTCTGGACAGCATATCGGATTTCAGCTTTCCAAGTTCATCCAGTTCTTTTTTGAGTGCCTTGAGTTTATTCTCGAGGAGTTTATTCTTTCTCAATAAGGTAACATTATTCCTTCTGTTCATTTCCAGGATAAGAAACAGGCAAAGACATGACAGAAATATGACAGATATTGGTAAATTCATAATATCAGATTAAATCCTCCACCCCACATGCGATTTTTATTTCGTGACCGGTCAGCTGTGCGATATCCACGGGTGACAGATCATCAAGCGTTAACATATCATGGTTGAACATGGAGCGAGGTAAGAAGACAGGATCGCTGCTGACATTCTCCGCCCTGACTGATTTAACAATATCATTCCCTGCAAGCAATCCTGAAACTCCCACCTCAGGACCGAAGAATGTGTTGTTTACAGCCAGAATCTGATATTCTGATCCTGCCAGAACACGTTTCATGAATGGTGCTGCAAGAGTTCCGGTGCATATCACTCCCCGGCCAGAGAAATCTCTGCTTTCATACTCAAGAAGGTCTGAAAGTAGTCCTATTCCATTCTCCCTCAGTGTACATTCTTTATAATATGCAGGGTCCGGGATATCCTTCCCAGAGATAGAAAATAACTCATCCGCAGGATAGACCCAGGGCGTTCCTCTGGTTCGCATAGCTTTCCTTCTCCAGTTATCACATTGATGAATTATTTCAGCAGCTTCTGCTGCTGTTGGCCGTCTGATATCCTGCAGCCCATTTCTGAATAATGTGATTCCAACCGGTACAACACCAACAGATGTTACAGAAGGGATTCTTAAGAGATCCCTGAGGGTCCTTTCAAGAAACATCCCATTATTCCACTCAGGTACAATAACTATCTGTGTTTCTACTGAAATGCCGGCATTGGAAAGGGTTTCCAGTAGAGGGATAATCGGTTCGTCCCTTCCGGTTCCGAGCAATCTGCCTCTTTGAACAGGATCAGACACATGAACTGAAACATGGACTGATGATAGATTCTTCTTAATAGCAATACTAACATCATTACGATCGAGTGTGACGTAAGTTCCATGAAGGAAGGAATACCGGATATCATCATCCTTAACGAGAAGTGAAGGCCTGATACCAGGAGGCAGTTGATCGATAAAACAGAAAATGCACTTTCGTCTGCAGATTCTTGGTGCCTGTCCTTCGAATTCAAATCCCCATTCTATTCCCGGGATCCTCCGAATAGTCATGTTCCTTGTCTGAATTCCCCGTTTGTATTTGATTGTGATTAATGTTCCATTTGCGTTGTAAACAAAATCAAACCAGTCATCCAATATCTCACCATTACATGCAACGAGAATGTCAGTCTTTTTCAAACCTGTTCTTGAAGCAGGAGAGCCGGGGTGAATGGAGCGGATTCTGAGCAAGAGTCAGTCCAGTGAGTGCCGCATCTTGACTAAATCTGAATCAAGTTTGGATGCAATCTTGAGTTCGCGCTTTGCCTGAGAATTTCGACCTGTTGCTTCATAGACATCCGCGATTGCCAGATGAAAGCCAACCGCTGCTTTATTATTTCCAGCGGTAATAGTGAGTCCCTTCCTGAAATTATCTTCAGCCTCATCGTATCTCTCCAGTAGAAGGCAGCATCTGCCAAGCATTTCTCTTGACTTCATGCGGTAGTCGGGGCTGATAAGAACCTGTTCAAACTCGGAGTACGCTTCACGATAAAGTCCCATTTCCATGTATGCAATTCCAAGATCGTAATGCGTGGAGTAATCATCCTTTGAAACAGCTGAGTCAATACCATCCTGGAATTCTCGGATTATGCCTGCCAGGGCGGTAGCTGTAGTCCTGTCAAATCTGCGGTCTATGTCTGCCAGTATCATTGCGATATCAGCGTAGTCCTCACTGTCGACAAGTCCCGGGCGAATACCGTCCATCAGTGTTCTGGCCATTTCAAAATTTGAATCGACAGCAACAGATTTTTCAAGAGCAGCAAGAGCTTCATGAGGGCTGTCGTTGAGAAGGTAGGCTACTGCTAATCTGTAGAATGCTCTGGCCTGTCCTTCAACATTCATAGATTTCCTGATTCTAACAACCTCTTTTGCCGCACTAAGGGATTCAGGACAGATATCAAGCACACCCTCAAGCAACTCGAAGACCATATACTCCCGTTCATTCGCACGGTAGATCGTGCAGGCTCTCAGGTATGCGTCAATTGATCCGTAGA
>DAOWJX010000243.1 GCA_030640155.1 Candidatus Aegiribacteria sp.
AGCTGTGTAAAAGCATTCAATTATATCTGTCATGCATACTGTATCATGGGTAATCATTACCACCTGCTTTTAGAAACTCCTGATGCCAATCTGTCAGCAGGAATACATAGGCTAAACTCGGTTTATGCTCAGTATTTCAATAAGCAATATGATCACGTTGGTCATGTATTTCAGGGAAGATTCAAAGCAATTTTAGTGCAAAGAGATGCCTATCTCCTTGAACTGTGCAGATATATAGTTCTCAATCCTGTAAGAGCAGGAATTGTGAATCATCCAGCAGAATACCAGTGGAGCAGTTTTTCTTCAACCATCGGCAACACAAAATGGTGGGATTCATTCCTTACAGTAGAGTGGATTCTCTCACAGTTTGATAGTGACTTTTCTCTTGCCCGCAGAAGATACATAAACTTCGTTATGGATGGCATTAATGCTGATTCTCCATTGAAGGATATCAGGGCTGGTCTGATTCTGGGAGATAGAAGTTTCATACAATCACTTTCAAATAGAATCAGTGAGTACAAGGATGATACAGCTATCCCGAAAACACAGAGATATGCATGCAGAGAGGATCTAACTTCACTATTTGAAAATCTCAAATCTATTACTAAAGAAATGAGGAATAAAACGTTATTAGAGGCATTTTCTGAACATGGATACACAAAGAAAGAACTTGCGAAGTTCTTAAACAAGCATGTCGTAACAATCGGGAGAATTATCAAACAGAGGCAAAATGTTTAGATGTTAGCCCCGGCCCCATTAGTACATGTTGTCTTCTATACTCATTCCCCCGAAATCGGGATTCTCCTCCCAGGAGATGATTATCCAGTGTTCCAGTATCGGGAAGTAGGGGGGGCGGACTCCTGTAAGCCCCTCATCGTATGCAAGATACAGCTCATAGCCCCTATTCGCAGTTCCAAGTATTCCAAACTTTGCCTCAAGCACACCTCCGAGTACACTGAAATATTCCCTTTCCAGTGGATAGAACATGTTTTCCGCACGGAGCTCTCCGGAAGGAGCGGCCAGAAACGCCTTTACACTTAAGCTGTGATTCGTACTGATGTCCCATGGATTAGGCCAGTCTGAAGTTCCATTCAGTGATGGATCCGTGGCAATGATAATATTTCTGAGCGAAACTATCCCGAGCGGTCCCCCGTTGGTGGATGTCCTTGCGTCGATCATACCCGATATATAGACGGGGCCGGTCGATATCACAGTAAGAGGTACGGTCAGTACACTCTTCGACTTCATGTAAACCGGGATACCACCGTTGTCAATGAAAACAAGATTGGAATCGGGAGAAAGCTGTATCATCTCGGTCGAACTGAGTTCTCCTTTCCTTATCAGTATCCGTTCACCGTCGAACAGCAATCTCTTTACTCCGTAAATAAGAGTTCCCTGCCCTGCGGCTTCAGATCGTAATCCGTCGAAGTATTCGTGAAGCCTTGTGAAATCAATTCCCTGAGCATCGGTGTTCCAGGAGGGACTGCCCCGCCGGTGGCTTGCAAATGGCTGTACCCATGTATAGCTTCCCTCCGGATGAGGACTTTCGGAATAGCCGGATCCTGAAAAGTAAAATCCTCCTTCTGTTGTAGTGGATATCTCCTGTACAAAAGGATCATTTGCCGAATCCGGTGTGGTACTCGAAAATTCAATGGTCCCATTACAGTGCACCGGGCCGTCTATCACCCTTCCATCCGTGAAGATACCTGCCGGAATCGATTCATCAACTAGTAACGCGTACCGTGAAGGCGAATCTGGAACATACCTGGCAACAACAGTTTCGATCCCTTCACCCGATCTGCCGATACTTCTGATCTCCACTCCCGTATTGGCAAACGGTCTGTTTGCGAGATCGTAGGGATCTATGACCACGAAAGCCATGTCATCCACTCCAGGAATCGATATCCATCCCGCGCTGTCACCCGGAAGAAAGAAGGGATCGGTTCCTGCAGGAGGAATTAGATCAAGAGAAAGATGATGTATCGCAAGCCTCATACCTGATTCAGCTGCAAATCGAGCACTTATCCTGTCTACTGTCCAGTTCATAGATGAAACATTGGACGCGAAAAGAACGTATACAGCTCCGGCAAGAATGCTCAGAACGATCATGACAATGAAAACAACAGCGAGAGCCGCACCTCTGCGGCTCCCGCTGCTGTTTCCGTTTCCTGACAGATCTATCGTTTCGATGCTCCCTTTCGGTATATCACTGCTGATCTGTATCAATATCACTTTCAGTTACATCCTCCTCTTCCCAGTAGGCGGTATCCCAGAGACCGGTCTGAGGGTAGAATGGAGGGTGCATGGTCATCAGTCTGGGATCGTAGATGATATC
>DAOWJX010000113.1 GCA_030640155.1 Candidatus Aegiribacteria sp.
CAATGGAAATATCCTCTGCAGGGGATTATGTCTATGTTGGCTGTATGGGTGGCAAAAGTGTACATGTAATCCGGACTCAGGATAACACTGTAACGGATGTTCTGGAATTAGACAGTGGTCCAACCTGCCTTGAAGCGATTCCAGGAGGAGAGTATGTCTACATCGGTAATTCAGGAGTGAAACAGATAAGAGCAATAAGAACATCCGATAATACGCTTATGGATCCCATTGATACTGAGGAATATCCAAAGACTCTTCTTGCCTCAGCGGATGGGGAGTACCTTTTCATATTCAATAAGTCAAGCTACGAACCGCGTTATGAAGTAATAAGACTGACGAATGGTGAAAGCATCTATAATATCAGAACATCACAGGTTTATACTTATGGTATTCGTCTTCCCGGAACCAATGTTGCCGTGCTCGTACGTCAAAATGATGATAAGATTTCAATACTGAATCTGGACAACAGAATATTTGCTCCGACCGTAACCACTGGTCCTGACCCGATTGCTGTGGCGGCTTCACAGGACGGTTCAGAACTGTATGTTATTGATGGCCTGACTTCCAGGATTTACTTTTTCAGATAAAACATTCATCAATAAAGCTGATTCTTCATATTTCTCTTAACAGCTGCGTATATAATGTTTCCACTTTCAAGCAGAAGTAGTGGATTATGGATATTAAGTAAGTATCTTCGCTTAAGGTAGAGTCCATCCGGACTTCAACGACGAAATTGTAGGAAGACCAGATACTCACTGGGTCAGGGACGATGGAGTTGCTTTGCATTGTCATGAATCCGAGCTGGCTTTCAGCTTTGCGCACTTGTATGGATGATACGGTTTGTGGTATTTTCGGGCGATTAGAGCAAAGTAACCGATACTGACTATTGTGCGGTGCAAAATAATTCCTACCAGATACATGTGCAGTTCGAAGCACATGATGATATTGAGTATGTGTGAACGGTACGATTGTCGCAATACATGCGACTGATTATAGAAAGGTCCAGATGAAAATACCGAGCCTTACAATCGGTGATCTGACTATTCGCATTCCTATTATTCAAGGCGGTATGGGTGTGTCCGTGTCAAAGGCATCACTCGCATCCGCTGTTTCTCTTGCGGGCGGTCTTGGTGTCATCGCCAGTGTAGGTCTCGGAGAGGATATGGCTTTAACCATGCGCTTCGAGGAGAGATCCCGACAGGCTCTGGCAACCGAGATCAGGGAAGTAAAGCACAAGGGGCTGGCCGTGGGTGTGAACGTGATGGTGGCGCTCACGAATTACAGCGATCTGGTGGAGACTTGTGCGGAGGAAGGCGTTGATGTCCTCTTTTCCGGCGCCGGGCTTCCTTTGCGTTTACCTGAATATGTTGGCAATTCTCCAATGAAACTGGTTCCGATCATTTCGTCGGGGCGTGCTGCGGATGTTGTGTGCAGAACATGGTCTAAAAGATATTCGCGATTTCCGGACGCTCTTGTTGTGGAAGGGCCATTGGCTGGCGGCCACCTTGGTTTCAAGTTAGAAGAACTGTTGGATGGCACTGCTGCCGATCTCGAGACACTGGTGCGCGATACGCTTGAAATCGTTGATCGCTATGAACAACAGGCAGGGAGGAAGATTCCTGTAATAGCAGCAGGGGGTATTTATACGGGAGCTGACATTGTCAGATTCCTGAATATGGGCGCAAGCGGTGTTCAGATTGGCACACGCTTTGTGGCTACACATGAATGCGATGTCTCAGATGCCTATAAGCAGTCGTATCTTGACGCGACCGAGGAAGACATAGCTTTGATTCTGTCGCCTGTAGGAATGCCCGCGCGCGTGATAAAGACATCATTCGTCCAGAAGAGTCTGGGTGAGAAACAGAAATTTGCCTGCTTTTACAAATGCTTGCTTACATGCGACGCAGACACGGCGAACTACTGCATCGCGCTTGCGCTGTTGAACTCGTCCCGGGGACAGCTCGATGAAGGATTTCCAATGTGTGGTCAGAACGTATATCGAATCAACAAGATAGTGAGCGTCAGTGAGCTGATGCAGGAACTGACGAAGGAGGCGGAATCTTTCTTTTCTTGAGCAACTGATAACAGTATTTGATTGATATTATTGGAGAATTCTTCCGGATGGCGTTTGTAACTCAAGCATTGACATGTACTTTCAAGGGTTTTAGCTTATTCAACAATCAATGCACTTGCATAATAAACAACTGGAGGAACACTTATGAAACTTGTTCTTCTTCTGCTCTGTATTTTCGCTTTTTCTGTTCTTGCCCAGCAGGAACAGATCAGCCAGCTTCGGATTACCCCGACTCCGTTCGATACCAGCAGACCGTCCTTTGAGCTGATACCCAGTCAACCCGCGAATCATCCACCCTCTCAACTTTCCCACTGGAAATCACACTGGTTTGACCACACATTAATTACTCAGTTCCAGATCGGGTATCTTATCAGATGCCATAATGATGATTCTTCCGATTCCCCGATACACACATACTCCACCTGGACAAAAACCTCTGATGAGAGAAAGAAACCGAAAACAGAGATTACTTCCTGAGTGAGTTGAAAACTACCTGAGAAGGTAGACATCCTGCGCGGTATCCGGTGAGCCTGATGGTTCGTAATAAAGGACTTCCATATCACCTGCAAGAACATTTCGAAAATAGCTGTCAGGATGGTATGCAAGGCAATAATTCGCCCCGGACCATTTTGGCTCAATCACAACGAGTTTTCCTGACCTGAACTCTGCAGCTTCTTCTTCTGTGAGTTCTCCTATCCGATTTTTTCCCTTGATCGTTATAAGGAGAAACCCTTCCGGTTTGAGTACCCGGCGCAGTTCGTTCATCCAGTGTTTCTGGAGTTCTTCACGAAAATGTCCAAATACCGCGACTGCGTATACAAAGTCAAAGTTGTTATCTGCGTATTCCAGTACTGACTCAAGCCCGTTGGTGCTGAACTGACCGAAGCTCAGGTTCTGTCGAGACCATTCTATCAGCTTCGGGTTGATATCTGTACCGTATATCTTCAGCCCCTCGAGGTTCTGCCAGTGTCTTGCAATACGTCCGCAGCCACATCCAAAATCGAGTATTCTCTCAAAATCGTAGATATTTTTTCCATTCTTTTGAAGAATGTTCAGGATTGCAGCGGCTCCTGTCCTTCCGGTGGAGAGAAAATGAACTGGATCGTAATTAGCAGCTACCAGGAAACAAAGGTGTGGAGGAGGATATGGGAGACCGTCCGGTGAAAGTTCATTCCCGTGCAGAATGCGCCAATGGAAGGTTTTCCATTGCCCGATCAGTTTTCTGTATGTATATCGCCCTGCATGTAGAAGGTGAACTGATTTCAATAAATTACCGGCTGTCTTTCGCATTTTCATTTTATGTCGATGCATCAGTCCGGTAATTGCTCAGAGCGTTTTTCAGCCATTTGTAGGAGTGTCCCAGATGTTTGTAAATAATCTCTGGATCATAGGTTGCGTTGTGAGTTACCGGTAATTGAACCATTCTATTGACATGCAGGAACAGTGCCTGCGCATCCCGCCGCCTCCCTTTCCGGAGCAAACTACTGCAAAGGTCAAGGGTTTGTTGAAGTTCCGGTTCGTACAGTTGATAGAAGTCAGAAGTTACTATCGTTCTGAGAGAAGGACTTCTTTTCACTTTCCTCCATAGTCTCCGTGCTGTACTGTTCAGGATTTGACTACGCTTCAGTAATTGGCTCAGTACCTGTCTTTTCCGGAGAGATTTAAAAGAATCCATGTGAATGTTCCGTGATGGCACATCAAGGCCGATGAGACATCTTCGCAGTTCCTCAGCAGATGTAAGGTCAGTGGACCACATACCTTTATGAGTAAATACGAATCGAAGTTCGTGAACTCCGAATTCAGAGGCCATTTCAAAGGCTTTTTTGAGCTGGTCAGTCTTATCGTTGTGGTTGAAAAGGATATATCGCCAGATCATCCGAACGGATGATCCAGAGGATCTGGCAGCTCCGGTGAAGGATTTCATGTAACTGGATGCTTTCGCAAAGTTTCCACCAACTCTGTATTTCTCGTAACTCTCCTGGTCTACTCCGTCTATGGAAAACTGGATTTGATCCAGACCTGAAAAAGGATGATTTACCTCGAAATCTCCATGAGCGTTTGTTATTAAAGTGAGAAACGCTCTGGGATAGTATTTTCGGGACAGGCTTACTATCTGCCAGAGCTCCGGATTCATCAGAG
>DAOWJX010000257.1 GCA_030640155.1 Candidatus Aegiribacteria sp.
GACAGGTCATAAAAAAGCAGGAATCCTTCAGATACTGCTGTTTTACACGGGAACTACTTTTCTGAAACATCCGGCTTCGGCAGACAGCCTGTTCAATGAGTTTTCAAACCTTTCTGACAGTCTCGCGCCGAGTATCTCATCTGAACTCAGAAGCGGAATGGGACTTCAACTGAGATATCTGGATAGCGGACTGGAAATAATACAGAGAATGGAATCAGGTGACACCACAGGTATTATGAATGAGCTTAGCCAACTGGATCGGGAAGATATTGAAATTCTTCCCGCACAATATGCCGCTATGGGTCTTCTTCTTGCGGAAAGAGGTGAAATAGAGGGAGGAAAGATACTAATAAATATAATTAATATTTATGTTCATAATAGTTTTGATAATATGAGTGTATGGTCTGGCGGCCCGGTAGAATTCTTTCAAGCGCTGAACATTGTATTACTCTCCTACAATCTGGAAACACCTGAGCAGAGAGAGCTGTTCATAAGAAGTGAAAGCTATGCTCTTATCCTTGACAGACTTCTATTCAATACAACGAGTTATATCAACTCATCACCCGGCTTCAGAGAAAATGTTCCCTCTCATATACAGAATTTTCTCAGCAGCATATGGTTCGAGACAGGCGGCCCTTTATATTGCTGTACGAACAACCTCCTTTACAGTGATTCATTGTCTGTTGTGATCAGAAATGGATCACTTCTGGAAAGGGCATATTCCGGATTAGTGCAGCTTGAATCGGAAAACCCGGATAATCCTGAGTTGCAGAAGCTTAAGATAGCATGGTTCTATACTCTGTTATTATCATTCTACTACCAGAATCCAACTTTTTCATCTGAACAGAGCCAGTATATCGCGGATGGTTTGAGGAGTTCAAGGGGAAATCTTGTGGAAATACTTGGCGAGACGGAAACAAGGTATCAGATCGGCAGCATGCTCGACAGTATGGATAGGGTTGTAGACTACATGCTCAATCCGCTATACAGTCAATACGTTGAAATACTTAGAACAGATATTGTGATGGGTAGAATCTAGGGTCAGGTCTTGCATTAAAGCGTTTATAGTCTTCCTAAATCAACTATTGCAATAAATGCTTAAATGCAAGACCTGACCCTAAAATGCATACTTGCCACAGATGTATATCCAAGCTAGATTTAACTATTAAGTTCTCGCTTATGAATTTGAAGATTCACAAGGCGGTTTCATCCGCCTTTTATTTTTATATGTGGCGGGGGTATGAATGGAAACTGCGAATCTTGATGAGATTCTTAGAGATCTGGTTGCCGGGGAAGAGCTTATGCTTGTGGATCTGACTATGACCAAACTTGGCAGGAGTCATATAATCAGAATTCTGGTTGATCGTCAGGGACGTGTTACTATTAGCCAATGCGCGAGATTATCCAGGAAAGTTAAGGATGCAATAGACACGGATATGCTTCTAAAAGGTGAAAATTACCGATTGGAAGTCAGTTCTCCCGGTGTGGGAAGACTTCTTCACACTGAAGTCGACTGGAAAAGATCAATCGACAGGAAGTTGTGTGTCGAATTGGACGATGAAGTAATCATTGACTGGCTTGAGCATTACGATGCTGGAGTCCTGACTTTCAGAAAAGGGAGAGAAGTAGCAGTTGATGCTATCAGGAAGGCTCTTGAGGTTCTGGAATAACTATACATTAGATAAGAGAGCAAGGAGATAAAAGTGCCAGATAACTACCAGAGAATAGAAGCCCTGGCCGCAGTGATCAGGGAGAGCAGAGGAGCAAATCAGGAACTCCTGCTGGAATGGTTGAAAAGAGCTCTGGTTGAAGCCACAGAGCTGGAATACGGTTCACCTCAAAATATAAGTGTAACCTGGAATCAGAGAACGGGTGATGTGAATGTTGTTACTCTGAAAGTTGTGGTAAAGGAAGTTGAGGAGAGCAAAGAGCATTTACAGATCACGAGGAGAAAGGCAAGAAAATACCAACCAGATGCTGAACAGGGTGATACGGTTGAAGTACCGGTAGATTTCGACAGGTTCAGTCGCTCCTCCGTCAATGTTTTCAGACAGCAATTCCACACACTTGAACGCTCTGCTGAGCGGGAACAGGTGTATAAGGAGTATTCCAGCCGTATCGGACAGCTGATTCCAAGATGCGTTGTACAGCAGGTTTACAGAAACAGAGTCAATGTTCGCGTTGCAGGACAGATAGAAGCTGTAATCCCACCTGAGGAAAGAGCCAGAGGAGAGCGATTTGAGCATGGAGATACAGTTCTCCCTATTCTGGTTGAAGTACAAAGTCCGGAAAGCAGCGAACCTCAGCTTGTTCTATCAAGATCAACACCTCTGCTGATCAGAAGATTATTTGAACGAGAAGCTCCGGAGATTGACGAATGTATTGCTGAAATCAAGGCCATTGCGCGAGAAGCAGGGGTTAGAACGAAGATTGCTGTTACGAGCAACGATATCAGAGTTGACGCAGTGGGTACCTTTGTCGGGATGAAGGGAATGAGAGTCCAGTCTGTTATGCGGGAACTGAACGGTGAACGTATTGACATCATACCATGGACGATTGATAAGAAATTACTTGTTACAAACGCGCTCCTTCCAGCGACTGTCGTTCGTGTCGAAATGAGAAATCGGCTCAATGAAGATACCGGTGAGGATGAAACAATAATGGTTGCTACAGTTCCGGATGATGAGGTTGGCAGAGCTAAAGGTAAGGGTGGTCACAATGTCCGGCTTGCAGGACAGCTTGTGGGGTACAGGATCGAGATCGAGGAAAAATCATTGTGGGAAAATCGGAAACGATGGGAAGATATGCTCATAATCGATATCTCGGAACTCAAATGCGTGAATGACAGACTTGCTGAGAGATTAACAAGAGCCGGTTTTGATTCTGCAACAAGGCTTATCAATGGAGTTGAGAAAATGATACTCGAAGTCGAGGGAGTTGGTCCGGTCAAGCTGAAAACCATGTTGAAAGAAGCGAAAGAACTGGTTCTGCAGAGACATGAATTCGTGAAACTTGAGAAAGAGAAGAGTAGGATGCTTGAGGCCCAGGAAGAACTCATTGAAAATGTATCGGATCAAGATGAAAAGGATTTGAAGAATAATAGCCTGAAGAATTAGTAAAGATACAGATAGATTCACTGGAGCGTGAAATATTTTAGTTATTTCCTTTTAAGGAATTTGAGATTAATGACCAATGATGGAAGCGGGTGATTCCCTTGGCTGAGAATAGCAGCGGGAAAAAGATGAGAGTATATGAACTGGCCAGGGAACTTAACCTGTCAAGTGAAGCCCTCATGAAGGTTCTTGAAGAGATGAAAGTATCTGTTAAGAGTCATATGAGTTCAATGACTGCTGAAGACATTATTAAAGTACGGGTCAGATTTGATAAAGAAAAAATCGCGGCTCGTTCAAAAACCGCTTTGAAGAAACGTAAGAAGAAGAAAAGACGCAAACCTCGCATAACTGCAGAAGCAGTGAAGACAGTACGTGATACTCTTGCAAGGATTGACTCAGGCAAAGGGAAAGGAAGGCAGAAGAAAAGAAGAAAATATAGAGAGGAGAAGCAGGAACGCCAGATAACGCCACTTTCATACCACGCGACACAACTTGCGAGGTTTCTTCGGCCTCGGATATACTTAGGAGATTACCAACGCCAGTATATGCTTGGGATGTGGTTTGGTC
>DAOWJX010000024.1 GCA_030640155.1 Candidatus Aegiribacteria sp.
AGCAGCTCTGTCAGAAGTATCGCAGGTACTACGGCAAGCGGCTCGTAACCCATAAGAAGAAGAATAGGAGTCATGGTTGTACCGTAGCCCATGCCAAGAGTTGAATCAACATACTCGCAGACAAATGCCATGAAGAACAGTATGCCAGCGATCGGAACCGGATCCATCAGGCTATCCCTCTCTTATCCGCTATTACTCAGCCGTCCGCTTTTGCTGCAGCTTGTCAGCTTTTGACAGATAGAGCCGGCCATCTTTGAAGAGTATCCAGCGAATCCTGTTACCATCCAGCAATCCCAGCTGTTCCGCAACTTCTTTTGGAACGGTAATCCGTCTTCTGCTTTTTCTGATTGTAACCGAGGTCTCACCGACATATTCAACATCATCAAGGTTGATTTCCATAATATATCCTTCCAAGTTACACCAAAATACTTTGGATTTATTCCAAAGTCAATTGATTCAGTCAGGAAAAATATCGGATTGTCATAAGGAAAGAAAAGACTTATGAATCATCAATAAAATCAAATTCTTTTCAGAGGAGAAAAAAATGGAATATCCTGTTATTCACAATCCAGGGTCAATTGAACTGCTTCTTGATAAACTCTACAGCACTAAATCCCCCAGAGTGGTTGATTACGACTTCCTCACTACTCTCGGATTCAAGAGGGAAGTTGATGAATCACTCCTCATGCTTCTCGGGTTTCTTGGTTTCATCGATGAACATAACCAGCCGACAATCCTGTGGGAAAAATCTCATGATCCTGATAAAGCTAAGGTTCTGCTTGGTAAAGCAGTAAAAGCTGCCTACGGCAGCCTCTTCAAAGCTCATCCTCAGGCTATAACTGAAGAAGGCTCCATTCTGATGGAGTTTTTCAGGCTCAGCACAGGTGCATCCGATCCTGATGCCGCCTATATGATTCTTTCTTTCAAAGTCCTATGCGATCTTGCGGAGTTTTCCGAGAAGGCTCCGATTGCGCAGAAAAAGCCTGAAAAGAAACCGAAAGAGATTAAAAAGACTCCGGCCGCAGAACTCCCGAAAGTGAAATCTGTTACTCATAAGGCAGCTTCAACGGATTCCTCACCGGCTATCAGATTATCGATAAATATTGATATTAATGAATCCGACCCTGAACTGAGGGATCTGGCTCTGAAACTCATCAGGAAGCAGCTTGAACTATAAATCGAGTTTTACTTATAGATAATAAAGCACCTTCTGAAAGGAGCAATTTTTGCTATGAAGAATCCCAAATGGATTATATCCCTGATCATATTTTCAGCGATAATCCTTGCAGTCTCCTGCGGAGATGACGAATCTCCTGCCGGACCGGGCACATATCCTACGGCGTCAATCCTTAGCGCATCGTCCGGAGCCAGTAATTCTATATCCACTTCCTGGACCATGTGTCCTGACGCGAATTTCTCCGAATACAGCCTTTACAGGTCCCTGACGGAAGGTATTTCCGCCAACCCGCCGGACAGCCCTGTAAGAGTCTCCACAAATGCATCTGATACTACCTTTATAGATACAGGCCTGGAATGGAGCACAGATTACTTTTACGCAGTACGGACAAGAAATGCTGACAATCTTAACTCCTGGAGTAACGAAGTATCAGTGACTACACCTGACTCCGGCAGCACCGGTGACTATCTGACCTGCTACCAGATCCAGGGACAGCAGTCATCCTCACCATATCTTGACCAGATCGTTTCAGTTACAGGAATCGTAACTGCAGGCGGTGATGAGTTCTACTATTCTTATGGACCTGTCGCGGTGCTGGGTGATCCTGAGGGAGGTCCCTGGACGGGACTGGTTCTCTTCGGTGACGATGTTGCTTCTCTGGCCAGGGGCGACAGTATACTTATCACGGGAACCGTTCAGGAATTCTACGAACTGACTGAGCTGGGATTAATTTCCTCTGTTGAGGTCGTTTCCTCCGGGAACGAACTACCGCCAGCCATTGCAGTTTCCACTGGAGACATATCCGATTCTCCTGATCCTGAGCAGTACGAATCCGTTCTCTGCACTATCAGCGACGCAATTGTAACCGAAGTCCAGGGATACGGCCAGTTCCTTGCTGATGACGGCTCAGGTAATTGCATTGTGGACGACATGGGCTCTTATTCATACAGCCCTGCTGTTGGTGATACGATCATCACCGGAACCGGGATTCTCTGGTACTCCTGGGACGAATGGAAACTCGAACCAAGAGACAATAATGATCTTGTTACTTCCGGAGGCGGTGGCGGTGGTGATGTCTACACCTGCTACGAGATCCAGGGACAGCAATCGGAATCACCCTATGATGGACAGACTGTCAGTGTCACAGGGATCATAACCGCTGACCCTGAGGACTATACCGCTGTTTCATCTTCGACATACTCCGCCCTTGCAGATGCCGCCGGAGGACCATGGAGCGGTCTGCTTCTGTATGGCGATGATCTCGAAGGTCTTCAGAGAGGTGACAGTGTAACTGTAACCGGAGTTGTGGATGAATACTACGGTATGACTGAGGTCAAATACCCTATATCCTACGTAGTCCACTCGAGCGGACATGCTCTTCCGGATCCAATTCAGTTCTCTACCGGTGATCTGGCAACGACAATGAATCCTGAGGAATGGGAATCGGTGTTCGTAACAGTTTCCGATGTCGATGTAACACAGATCGGACTGCCTTATTACACATGGGCTGTAGATGACGGAAGTGGCGAGTGCTACGCCGGTACAATGGGTGACTTCACCTACGACCCGGCTGTAGGCGATAACCTGTCAAGCATGACAGGATTGCTCTGGTACTCTCGCGATAATTTCAAGATCGAACCCAGGGACGACAACGATATAGTCCAATAACTGTAACGGGGACATGCAGGCTCTGCTGCGTGTCCCC
>DAOWJX010000306.1 GCA_030640155.1 Candidatus Aegiribacteria sp.
CTCCTGCAGCAGTACCAACTCCTGGGGCGATAGCTCCACCAAGGTAGGTGCCGTCTCCGTTTATCACATCGAATGTCGTAGCAGTGCCGAAATCCGCAATTATCGCGGGTGGTGATCCAAGCGTTATTGCTCCAACCGCGTTGGCAAGTCTGTCAGCACCAATCTCATGGGGAAATTTGTAATCGATCGCGATTCCTGCTGAATCCTGAGTTACTTCAATAGATTCAACACCAAGATATCGCTTCGATAGAATGCGGACGGAATGTCTCACCTGTGGTACTACACAGGCAAAAGCCACTCTATCAGGCAGATCGCAGTCATCCGCCCTGAGAAGTGATCTCAGTATGACCCAGAGATCATCAGCGGTCCAGTGCATGGTTGTTATTCTCCACTGGACATCAAGAGTTCGATCTGCAAACACACCGACCGATGTCCGCGTATTACCTATATCAAGTACCAGCCTTTTCATTCGATCTTCCAATCAAATCCTATATCCGAGGATTCCGCTGAATGCGTCAGAGTTCCGGAGGATATTCCATCAACTCCTGTTTCAGCAATTTCGCGAATGTTATTCAATGTAATTCCTCCTGATGCCTCAAGATAGCAACCACTTCCGGATGCAATTTTGACTGCGTCCCTGAGCGTCCGAGATGTCATGTTATCCAGAAGGATTCTTTCCGGTCTTTCGAGAAGCACACACTTGAGCTGATTCAGCGAATCAACCTCGACCTCGACCGGTAGACCTTTTTTCCGCAGTTTCATGATTACGGTATGAAGGTTTCCAGCGCCGCCGGCAACAGCAATGTGATTATCCTTGATCATTGCCAGTTCTGACAGATCAAATCGATGATTGACCCCTCCTCCAACTCTTACAGCGTATTTCTCCAGTGCTCTGAGACAGGGAGTAGTTTTCCTTGTGTCAAGGATCTCTACTCCGGTTCCCTGAACCGCATGAACATACTTCGACGTAAGGGTGGCTATCCCTGAGAGATGGGAGAACAGGTTCAGGGCAACTCTCTCTCCTCTCAGAAGAACCCCCGCAGAACCTCTCAAGTATCCCAGAGATTCTCCTGAAGACGCAGATGATCCATCTTTGAGATACTGTACGCACTCCACCGGGTGGCATCGAAACATCAAAGCAATTGAATCGAAAACCAGATTAACAAGAAACCACCCTGCCACAATAAGACCCTTGCCCTCGCGTGCGACAATCATGCACGTCTGCAGGTCATTTCTGTCAGATTCCAGAGCATCGGTAGTTATATCACTCTGTACAGCATCTTCCAGAAGTGCATTCCGCACAATGAATTCACCGACTGAAATATGATCTGACCAGTCTACTGATTCGGTCATTTCTCCTCCAGAATATCTGACGGTCCATATACAAGCTCACCGTTGTGAATGGTGGCAATAATATCAATTTTATCCCATGCGGTTCTGAACGGATTACCGGACAGTACTGTCATATCAGCTTTTCTTCCCACGCCAAGGCACAGGGAAAGGTCATCAAAACCACATATTGATGCTGCTCCAAGAGTATAAGCATTAAGAGCTGCGTCAATGTCAAGCCTGAATTCATGAGAAGGATGATCCGTTGCTCCCTGAATACCTCTGAGTGGTCCGAACGGCATGCCGTCACTGCTGAAACCAAGAGAGAACCCCGATCGCTCGAGAAGTCCGAACGGATTCAATTTCAGGGCTCGTTCTCTCCCGAGTATCTTCTCGTACAGTCCGCCCTGCTGCTGCCACTTCTTCACAAAATTCGGCTGCATGACGAATAAGTGCACGGATGGATCCCAGTTTCCGGGCAATGCGGGAAGGAATTCCTCCGCGTGTTCAACTCTTATCTCTGAAATTCCATTCAGCCCGATCTTCTCGAAATAGAGCTTACCCACCCTGTCAATCTGCCTCAGCGCTCTCGCGCCGATAGCATGAAAAGAAGGTGTAAGGCCGAGCCTGTCTGAAAGCAGGAGACAGCTCAGTACCTGCTCATCATTCATTAGTGGATTCATGATCGTTCCATCAAGATATGTACCGCTCACTGCTGCTGTCTTTGCTCCGAGTGACCCGTCAAGAAAGAACTTCAGTCCACGCAAACGGGAAAGGTCAATTGTACCGTCCTTCAGAGCTTTCTCAAGGAGTGCAGCGTCCTCTCCGAATACAGAAACTGACATCCTTACAGGGGGATTGTTCCTGGCAAGAGCTTCTACAGAAAATAAATGCTCAAAACTATAAACAGCAGTGACACCGGATGAATAGCATAGTTCGGTAGCAAGGAGGGCTGCATCTCTCAGAATGTGTGGCTCAGGCTGGTACAAATTCTCAAATCCAACAATAATCCCTTCAAGGATAATACCTGAACTCCAGTCAACACCCTCGCAGTCGGGCGGCAACATCTTTAACATTGCCGTATTCACAAGAGCTTTGTGACAGCAGATCCGTCTGATAAAAACCGGTCGTTCTCCCGTTACAGCGTCGAGTTCCGCAAGCGAAGGAAGTCTGGAATCTGACCAGAGGCTTTCATCAAAATTGCATCCTCTAAGAATTCCTCCGGTCTTTTCATCCTTTACCTCTGAGGCAAGCATCTCCAGAAAATCACCGGAAGACCCGGCAGACTCCAGATCAAGGTAAAGACCCTGGAGTCCTGACCATGTGAAATGGCAATGAGCATCAACAAATGAGGGGATGATGAACAGATCCGATTCTGAATCAGGAGCAGGAGAAATGCCGGTGACCCTCCCTTCGGAAAACTCTATCAGGGATGCCGGAAGAAGTCGATCATTCGGTCCTGTCCATGCCGCACCACAGACAATGGAACTCATTACTCCTGATCTCTCAGATGATGAAACATCAGATTCAGGACTTCTGCTTCTACTTCAAAACTGAAGAATGTACAGTTACCGCGCCGCTCCACGGCAGTTACTCTGCCCCGGATTTCTGCTGTTACGGGACCGCCGGGTGGAACGGGGCCCTCAGCGAATTCCCTGAGTCCTCTGCCTGGGACTGATATCTCTCTGGCTTCAATCTCGGTGAGTTCACCTCTATGCCTGAACCACCTGGTCAGAATTACGTAACTTCCCTCACTGATGGATGAAGACGCGGGAAATCTTACTTCCACAGTAACCGGAGGGCTGTCATCCCTGTCAGTGCTGTCAAAAAATACCGCTCTGTTCCTCCCCTCCCTTTTCGCGACATATAGAGCCTGATCAGCAGCAACAAGAAGCTCGCTGCCGGCAACATCCGGAAAATTGCTGACTCCAAGAGAGACTGTCACAGCAAGTGGCACCTCTGAGGATTCCGGGGAAGTTCCGTCGGCTGATTCGAGCGGGCTCCTGAATATAAGCTCGCGAATGTGCTCCGCGGTTGCCATAGCTTCATCATTAGATGTGTTCGGGAGAAGAATTGTTATCTCTTCACCACCGTATCTGTAAGCTTCACCACGGTATTTAACGGTTTTTCTGATAATGCCGCATACATGTCTGAGAACTCGATCTCCGGTATCATGCCCCCATCGATCATTGAAATTCTTGAAATGATCAATATCAATCATAATAACCGACAGCGGCATGGCCTCTTTTCCCATTAACCGAAGCAGCAGAGGAAGATTGTGATCCAGAGCATTCCTTGGTGGAATTCCGGTAACTGAGTCAAGCTCTCCAGTCCATGGAAATTTCAACTGCGATTCCTTTTCGGCAATTTCCGCCATCGAGTAAACCTCCCCGAAGGTTTTCATGAATAATAATACGATATCATATGAGAAACACCAGAGACAATTGACGCGAGCAGCTTCACCTGACAGACTATATTGTACGGATTTACCTATCGGAAGGATAACGTGAGTAAATCATTCTTTCTCCGGCTGATATTCATTTCATTGTTATGTGCCGCTGCTGCCTGCGGTTGGTCATCGAAACAAAAAGAGGTTCTGAACGCCTTCAATTCGACGATTCAGTGTTTCGAGGACGGAGACTGGGACAGCGCGGTCAATATGGTGAGCTGCTCTACAATGAATTTCCTTGACACGATAGCTGAGAATCTGGCACAACAGGGATTAACGGAATACACTACCGGATCTGACCTCCTTTCCGTAATGTATAATGAATACATTGACTTCAATGGAGATGTAACTATTGTTTTCGTGCAGGGAAGCAAAGCAACTGTCACAGTTTCATCAATAGAGTATACTATGCTTCTGGAGGATGGGATTTGGAAGCTGGAACTTGAGCAGTTGTGCAGAAATGGTCTGGACAAGGCTTTTGAGGGGTCTTACCTCCGATTTACAGAACCAGTGGGTACTTAGTAACCCAATCCACGTTTATTAAGGAATATTCATGACTGAATACCGTACCGGTTCGGAAAACCGGAAAATGTGACAGGAGGAAATACCGTATGAGGAAAGCAGCAGTTCTGCTGGGAATCCTAGCACTCGTGATGATTGCGGGTTGCGGTCAGCAGGAACAGGAAGCGGAAGTTCAGGTTCCGGAGCAGGAAACAACGCCGGAGATCACAATTATTAATGGACTTGAAGCTTGGAATATCTATGCCATAATGATTGACCCTTCGGATTCCCCATGGGGTGAAGATAGACTTGGTGAGGATGAAATACTCGCCCCGGGTGAATCATTTACACTTGAGATTACCGAGGGCTCATGGGATATAATGGTTACCGATGAAGACCTCGATACTTACACTCTATTTCAGGTAGAGATAGGACCTGAAGGTTACGTCTGGAACGTAACCCTGGAAGATATGGATACCGGGTGGGATGAAGAGGAATTCGGTGAGCAGCTCATCCTTGAAACAGGTGATGGAAGCGCACCTGTTGTGATAACCAATGATCTCGGCGACTGGGATATCTATTTTGTCTACGTCAGCCCATCGGGCAGCCCATGGGGCGATGACTGTCTCGGTATTGAGATTCTTGGACAGGATGATGAAATCACAGTATGGGTTGATCCTGGAACCTACGACATCCGCGCCGAAGATGAAGATGGCGACACATACACCCTCTCGGGTATTGAGGTCGATGTCGACGGATATTACTGGTTTGTCACCCTTGATTATCTGGACATGGATTAATAAAAAGATAGCCCGTGGAGTGCGTCAGCGCTCCACGGGTTTTCTCTTAATAAATCTTCTATTTGGAGTAGAACTCCACAACCATTCTTTCATCAACTTCCAGCGGTACATCTTCTCTTGACGGAAGCATCTTCATGATGATTTTTCTGGCGGCAGGATCAACATCCATGAATGCCGGAATACCGATTCCAGCCCCTTCTGTTATGTTATTTTCTATTACCTTGAGTTTCTTGCTTTTCTCCTTTAGAGAAATAACATCCCCGACCTTCACTGAGAATGAAGGGATATCGACTTTTCTACCGTTCACAGTAATATGACCATGTGCAACAAGCTGACGCGAAGCGGGTATTGATCTCACAAAACCGGATCTGGCTACGACATTGTCCAGCCTGCGCTCGATGAGTTGAAGCAGATTATGACCTGTCTCACCCTTCATGGTCGCGGCTTTTGCGAAATACTTGCGCAGCTGTTTCTCGGAAAGACCGTAGTTGAATCGAATTTTCTGTTTCTCGATCAACTGAAGCCTGTAAGTGGATTCACGTCTTCTGTGCCATCTTCCACCATGTTCTCCGGGGGGATTCTGGTTTGCGGGTTCCTTACGCGAAAGTCCTGGCAACGGTCCCAGGGATCTGATTTTGCGGAGTTTCGGACCGCGGTATCTTGACATTGAGCAACCTCCGTGTCTCTGCGCCTCACGAATTTATCGCGGTATGATAATCTCACCGGCACTCACCGGTGAACTGTACTCTGACAGCCATTATCAGTACTCTGGCGCAATTTGTAATAACGCTGAAATCTAGTGCTATAGACTATGATGCGTCAAGGAGTAGGGGACATGCAGGCTCTGCTGCGTGTCCCCTATTAACTTGGCTCGTTGCATGCCCCCATATGCTGCTATCTGATGACCACGCAGGATCGAACCGCGGTTTCTCCTTCTGAGGTTAGCCTGAGAAGGTAGATCCCACCTGGAATAGGTGATCCGTTTGTATTGTCACCAGCCCATGTAACGGAATGCGTACCGGAGAGATGCTCCCCGGAAGCCAGATTCCGCACAATCCTTCCTGAAACATCGTAAACATCAAGTGATGCCGTTCCGGAGGAGGCAAGAGTGTAAGTAAATACTGAGGATACGGTTAACGGGTTCGGGCTTGGAGCGGCAAGCGAGAAGTTATACACAGCACCAGGTCCATCCTCTATTCCAGTAGCTACAAATGCTGAGCCCACGTAAGGATAACGGTTATGGAATGTACAGGTAATCGTGACATCATCAGAAGTCGGAATAGTCGGTATTTCAAGCGTCGCGAGACCTGAAGCATCAGTGTAACCGCTTTGAAGCAGAACGGTATCCTGTACTATACCGACCAGTACACCCTCGACTGGAGAGCCAGTCGCTGTCACGGTCACATCAAAGGGTCCGGTCTGTATGTTCTCCAGGTGATCCACATCAAGATAGACAAGCGGTGAGGTTTCAGTAAATATATCGAATTCGGGACAACCGAAAATCATATGCATATGGTTACTGTTGTAAGCTCCTGTACCGTAGTGCTCTTCTACTTTCATCTTGCCGTAATCAACAGCGGCTCCCATGTGCCAGAGGTTTTCCTCAAAGTAACCTCGGAATGTGTTTATGGCCAGGGAATCGGTTTGTCCGAAAGGGCTGCCTGTTGTCGCGGCCATTATTCCTATAGCACCTTTCGGGCTGCCAATCTCACCCTCGCCCATCCAGGCTTCAGCAAAGCAGTAGCCCGCATCAAACTGACCATTTGAACATGCTATTGAATTGATCCATGGAAGCATTCTCCCATTAGTCATAGCCTGGACATCGCTGATGTTTCCGCAAGCAGGAGCGCCCCAACCGGTCATGCTTCCATGACCAATAAAACTGACCAGTGATTTCCCTTCTTCAATCGAGTTGAAAACATTCTCGGTGGTTGGATCCATACCGCCATCGTAACAGAAGTAATCAACAGTCATTCCGGCAGCCATGAAGATTTCTGCGTAGTCCCAGGAATGTTCCGGATCGAGTGATCCTGTATCCCCAATGCTGATGGCTTTCTGAAACCAGCTCTGCAGTGGCTGATACGGGTCGTTCCCGTAATTGAATATCTTCGAAATAATGTATGGAAGATCATCCATATCGGCACCGGTGATCCTTCCATAGTGAATGGAAGGAATACTGGTTCCCGTACCTATGACACCATAAAGATTATCAGCAGCATGACCGCTGTAATAAGGCGTGGGAACTATGTTATGATCACCCATGATAAGAAGCCACTCGGGCGAACTTGGACTGTAGAAAACGTCTTCTATCCAGGTGTCAATCTGTGATGCAGTACTTCCGATATCCGGTACAACACCGTACATGATCTGGTAACCCCTCTGGCGATTCCAGTCAATCAGATCCTGGGCATATCCGATGCTCTCCTCGGTACCGATTACCAGATACGTTCCGTCAACAGCATCACTTCCGTTCTTCTCAAATCCAAGAACCTTCTCGTAGATGGGCAGGAAACTCCTGGTATAGCCCGTAAAAGGCCTGTATAGCTCGTTCTCGCCGATACCA
>DAOWJX010000143.1 GCA_030640155.1 Candidatus Aegiribacteria sp.
GGACACACAGCAGAGCCTGTATGTCCCCGGACACGCACCAGAGCTGAGGTTTATGGGGGACACCCACCAGAGAGTGGATGTCCCCGGACACGCACCAGAGCGTCTTGTTTTTTGGGGACACGCACCAGAGTGTGCATGTCCCCTTTTGTTGTTGTATTGTAATGATGTGGTTTGTGCAGATTAAGATGGAGAGAAAATGAACAAAGCATTGATAACAGGAATTACGGGTCAGGATGGCTCCTATCTTGCAGAGCTGCTTATCGATAAAGGATATGAAGTACATGGGATAGTAAGGCGGTCGAGCAGTTTCAACCGTGAACGAATAGAACATCTCATCCAGAATCCTGATGTATACAGGAATGTACTGTTCCTTCATTACGGTGATATGACTGACTCCAGCGCTATTAACCGAATACTTGAAAAGATCGGACCCGATGAGATCTACAATCTTGCCGCGCAGAGCCATGTTCGCATATCCTTCGACATGCCTGAGTACACCGGTGATGTTGACGGCATAGGTGTAGCGAGGATTCTTGACGCCATAAGAGAGGTTGGTCTTGTTGGTGAATGCAAATTCTACCAGGCCTCCACAAGCGAGATGTTCGGCTCTTCTCCTCCGCCCCAGAGTGAAGAGACGCCTTTTCATCCCAGAAGCCCCTACGCTGCCGCTAAACTCTACGCTCACTGGATGGTCGTAAACTACAGGCAGGGTTACGGACTGCATGCATCAAGCGGAATTCTGTTCAATCATGAGTCTCCCAGAAGGGGCAGAAACTTCGTGACGCGAAAGGTTGCCACAGCTGCTGCACGGATTAAGATGGGTCTTCAGGACAGGCTTGCCCTTGGAAACCTTGACGCAAAAAGAGACTGGGGACATGCGAAGGATTACGTCCGAGCGATGTACCTTATGCTGCAGCAGCCCACAGGCAATGACTTTGTGATAGCTACCGGAAAAACTCATTCCATCAGGGATCTGCTTGATACAGCTTTTGGAAGCCTGGAACTGGACTGGGAGAAATTTGTTAAGGTTGACGAAAGATATTTCCGGCCAACCGAGGTGGATATTCTTATGGGTGACGCTTCCAAGGCAAAGAGAATTCTTGGTTGGGAAGCGGAGATAAGCTTTGAGGAAATGGTCATTGAACTTGTTGACAGCGAGATGAGGCTTATCAAGGAGTAGTTAATCGGAAGGCGGTTTTGAGACGGCAATATTCTTTACTCTTTTCAAGGGGGTCACAATACATTATAGTTTTAATAGGAATATGATCTATCAGAGATTTTTTCTGAAAATATCCAATTACCATAAAAGGAGAATAATATGAGAGTTGTGCTACCTGTTATTCTTGCCGTCAGTATGCTCGCGGCGGCAGGAGAACTCACTTTCAGCTACGATATCTCCCTGAATGACGTTGAAATGGCGACATTCGAGGGTTACGATTTCCCGCTGATCCCGAACGGCCTCACCACATTTAGCGACGGATACCCGAATCTTCCCGGTGTTGCATACTCCTTCCTTATTCCACAGGGTACTGATCTTTTTGATATAACAGTCAAAATACATGAAATTCAAACAATTGAAGGAAACTGGGATATAGATCCGGTAAGATCCTGTCGGCTGAACGAAGCCCTGGGTCCCAGAGTTTTCAATCCTATTGTTTACAATTCTGACAATATGTTTCCCTCGGAACAGGTACTGTTCATGCAGAGCGGAAGCAAAACCGGTTTCAGGGTGGGAAGCTTCACTTTTGTACCCTTCCAGTACAAACCTCTCAGCAGAGAACTCTACGTAATCACATCAGCATCAATAACGGTTACTTACACTGAAGACGCTTCCGTCAGAATGCTCTCACTTACAGATCAGCAGATAACCATCGCTGGAGATGGCCTGAGGAACATTGTTTCCAACCCCGAGATGCTTGACCAGTGGGCCCCTTCCTTGAACACCGGAACAGATGGCCCCACCTGGATCGTATTAGCTGATCCCATATACGAATCGATGCTTGAACCTCTTGTTACTCACAGAAACAACACAACAGGTAGTGCCGATTATGTCTCCCTTGACTATATCTACGCAAACTACACCGGATATGACACCCAGGAACAGATCAGGAACTACCTGATCGACAGGTTCGAGAACCACGGGCTTATCTACGTTCTTATCGTTGGTGACTACGGACCTACTACAAGGATTTCAAGCCTTACCCTTTCAGGTCAACATCTTGACTCCGTGACCGATCTCTACTACTCCGATCTCGATGGTACATGGGATGGCAATGGAAACCATGAATACGGTGAATACGGCGACGGTCTTGATTATTACTCCGACATCTACGTTGGAAGATTCAGCTCCGAAGTCGACTACAGAGTAGAGGAAATGATAAACAGGACTCTGGCCTACGAACAATCACCTACGGCCGGAGACTGGAATAAAACTGCTCTTCTCCTTGGCGCGCTGCTCTGGCCTCCTTACGGTGGACAAACAGTTTGTGATACAATCGCCAAGAGAATCCCGCTTGACTGGACCATTCACAAGCTCTATGAGACCGGTTCCGGACATCCAACTAACCAGATTGATCTTCTTAATGACGGAGTTGCTTTCTGCGAACCGACAGGTCATGGTTACACAAACGGGGTCTACTGGTACTATAACCCCGACAACATGATAACCAATTACAACTATACCGACCTTACGAACATTGACATGCTTCCAGTAATGTCCTCCATTACATGCCTGGCCGGTAAGATCAGTGTGGGATGCATAGCTGAGAAACTTATGTACCTGCCTACAGGTGGCGCTATTGCTGTCATGTTCAACTCTGACAACGGATGGGGATCTCCTCCTAATATGGGAGTATCCGAGATTCTTGAAGTGCATATTTCAAATCAGCTGTTTACTTACGTAGAGCAGGAAATCGGAGTCATGCATTCACTCGCCAAAGATGCGATGAGAGCCGGACCACATATTAACTTTGAAGAATGGGTTTTTCAGGAGCATAACCTTCTCGGTGATCCCGCATTGCTTTTCTCACCGGGATACTACGGTATTGAAGACGGACCGGAAATAAATCTTCTGCTTCCCTCGCTTTCCGCTCCCACTCCCAACCCTTCGGTTGGAAATTGCTCCATAGCGTTCGACATGCCTTATGCCGGTAACGCTGAGATAACAGTTTATGACCTTAGCGGAAGAGCTGTGGCAACCGTGCTCAGCGGAACGCTGAATGCGGGATCAGGTTCTGTAGCGTTTGACGGAAGAGACAATTCCGGCAATCAGCTGCCGTCCGGATGCTACTCAGTCGTTATGACCGGTACTTCCGGTGTAGCCGCTACGAGAATGATCATAATCAGATAGGGATATCCTGTTTGGAACGGGCGGGGCGGTTAATTCCGCCCCGCTTTTTTACTAGTGTGAGTCCGAGTTTAACTCGATAACTTCAATTCCAGGAACTGCTGATGTGTCGTACTGAACTTTCAATTTATTACTGAAAAGCAGTTCTTCGGAAATTTCCTTCGATGTTCCCGAATCTGTGATTATCCGCCACAGTTCATTTTCCCTGTAGACTTCTCCCCGAATGCGAACAAACCGGTGATTCCTCTCCTGGATTGTCCAGCAGAAAGGGAACTCCCTGTCTGCTCTTATTTCACCATGAAGGTATGTGTCATCCAGCCAGGCTCTCACCTGGAATACATTTCCGGTATCGTTCTTGAACATGAAATCGAGGTAATTGTAGAACACTGTAGCTCCTGATCCGAATGGAACGGTCCTTTTGTAATCCGGAAAGGGATCAAAATCGTGCCTGTGTCGCTCGGTAACAGTAAGCGGTGTATGAAGGATCATCCAGTGCAGCAGGTTGGAGAGCTGGCAGAGACCACCCCCTGTTCTGGACACAAGCTTACCAAAGGAGAGTTGCAGTCCAGGTGGAAAACCTCTGGTTTCGGTCGGGTGCCCCACAAGCTTCCAGAATGAAAAGGTCTCACCGGGTTGAACCAGCACTCCGTTCATGGATTTACAGGCCTTCCGCAGGCTGTCTATCTTATTCCTCTGGAGGGTCTGATCGGTGCCTTCCAGCTTCCTCATCAGAAGCGACTGATGGCATATCACTACTGCAGGCAGGATTTCTTGACCTGACTTCAGAGCGTAGTGTTCTCCTCCGAAGTACCATTTCATCCTCCTTTTGAACTTCCGCAGAAATACCGAGCATCTTTCGATAACGGGATGCATGGAGGAGAGCGGTTTTTTCATGAAGATTAGAAAAGCCCCGTGATGTTACCGTCAGCATCGATATCCATTCGAGTGGCGGCAGGTTCGGCAGGCAATCCGGGCATGCGCATAATATCTCCTGTTATGGGAACAAGGTAACCTGCTCCAGCTGATATCTCTATTTCCCGCACCGTCACAATGAAGTCCTTCGGCCTGCCAAGCAGTTTCGGGTTATCCGAGAGCGACTTCTGAGTTTTAGCGATACATACGGGAAGTTTGTCGTAACCCTTCTTATTAATAGTTCGCAGATCTTTTCTGGCGAGTTTTGTGTAATCTATGTGTTCAGCCCCGTAGATTTCCTTTGCTACTATTTCAATTTTCTCCTTAACGCCCAGGTTCCAATCGTAGAGAGGTTTGAAGGTTTTACTACAGTCCCTTGCATTCTCAATCACGAGAGAAGCTACTTCCTCCATCCCGGTGCCACCGTTGACGAATCCGTCTCCAACCGCGGCTGACTCACCCATTTCAGAGCAGCGATCCAGAATCACCTGCAGTTCTTCATCGGTATCGCTCTGGAATCTGTTTACACATACCACAGTGGGAAGGCCGAACTTGTCAATATTCTCCAGGTGCTTCTCCAGGTTGGGAAGCC
>DAOWJX010000184.1 GCA_030640155.1 Candidatus Aegiribacteria sp.
GGAATTTGAACTGTTTCCCGATTTCCCTCAGGGTGGAAGAATTGACGTAACAGACTACGATGACGGCAGGGGAAGGATAAGAAACAGAGCCAGGATAGAGAAGCAGGGTCAGAAGAATCTTATTATCAGGGAACTCCCCTGGGGCACAACGACCGAATCAATAATCAGCTCGATTGAACTGGCCGCAAACAAGGGTAAAATAAAAGTAGCATCAATTGATGATTACACAACTGATTCTGTCGAGATCAATGTAAGGCTTTCCAGGGGTGTTGGTGCCGATGAAGGGCTCAAACTGCTCTTTGCGCATACTGACTGTGAAAAACCGCACACCTCAAATATCATCGTCATTCAGGATGGCTATCCGGTTGAGACCAACGTAACAGAACTCGTCCATTACAGTACCGGCAGATTGATAGAAATTCTGAAACTTGAATTGAAGCTCGAACTGGATGACTTCCGGAACAGGCTTCATTGGCTTGATCTCGAGCAGATCTTTATTGAGAACAGGCTCTACAAGAGTATAGAGGAATGCACATCCTGGGAGAACGTCCGGGACGCGGTGAGAGTCAGTCTTCAGCCATTTATTGAAAAACAGATGATCGAGGTTACAGAAGAGGATATTGACAAGTTGCTCTCTCTGAAGATTCGAAGGATATCAAGGTTTGATATCGAGAGTCACAGGGCAGAAATGGCTGATATCAGGAAGAAAATGAAGAAAGTCAGGTTGAATCTTCGCAATATTGTTGAATTCGCGGTAGACTATCTGGAAAGACTTCTTCAGAAGTACGGAAAAGGCTATCCCCGCCGGACCAGTATTGAGGATTTCAGCAATATCGATGTCAAGAAAGTTGCTATAAGGAACCTGAAAGCGGGATTCAATCCCGAGACCGGATTGCTGGGGACTTCCATAAAGGGTGAGAAGGTATTCAATGTATCCGAGTACGACAGGTTTGTGTTTTTCCTGAAAAATGGGACCTATAGAGTCATACCGGTTCAGGATAAATATTTTATCGACGGTGAAATACTCTATTGCGGAGTACTCGATAAAAGTTTAACCTTCACAGCTGTTTATCAGCAGAAGAATACCGGAATCGCCTATATCAAGCGTTTCTGCGTGGAGAGTTTCATACTTGACAAGGAATACCGATTCGTTCCCGAAGGAGGAACTGCTATCTTCTTCACCCACGAAAGAGAAATAAAACTTGATTTCTGGTTCGAACGAACAAAAAGGATGAGGAAGAGAAAAGATGACTGTCTTATCTCGGAATACAGAGTAACGAGTGAAAGCGCAGTAGGAGTGCAGCTCTGCGGAAAGAAGATCATTTCAAGTATAAAAGGTTCTCCGATCGATGATGATATAGCTGTAGAAGAGGGAGAGCCTGCCGCTGAGCCGTCTGAAGAAGAAACAGAAATATCAGAAGAAGAAATTGTTCCCGGGGACAGCGGGAACGGTCAGCCTGTATCTCCGGAAAAGATTGATCAGGAGACTGAAGAATATCACAGACGAGTTGCGGAAGTACTTAAGCAGGCTGAGGAAATCGTGACCCCGGATGAAGATGAGAAATCCGGAGATCTGTTCGGAGGCATTCCCATCGACCCCGAAGATGATACATAAAGAGCAGAAGGATTATGGATAACACTGTCAGTAATCCAACGGAAGATTAAGATGGATGCATTCAGACTCAGAGACAGGATAATCCAGGAGTACAAGCACTATGTGACAAGTTTCATTCGAATACAGAATCCTCGAATAGCGCGTAAAGTAACCGACACGATCAATCGCGGGCTTCAGATGAAAATGTCGCTGGACATGCTAGGGTTAAAAAACAATACAAATGCATAAATCAACAAGAAAGTAGTACTTGAATGTCGAATAAAGAATCCATATCAAGAGATGCAATTTTCCAGTCACAAACTCGAGAGGCTGCAGATTTCTATAAACTAATCGTCACAGTATCTAGTTCCTTCTTAGGGGGTTCGCTGGTATTCCTAGATAAAATTGCACCTGAACCAGTCAAATATAGTGTTTATATTCTAGCCGTTGGTTGGTTCTTATTGATTGCATCAATAGTATTGATTGGGTTCATCAGATCTAAGAACCTTGAATCTGCCCATCATGTACTAGAGAATGAAATATCAGAGGCGCGAGTGATTGATTCGAAAAAGAGAACTGCCACTAAGATCACCTTATTACTGCTAAGTTGCGGAATTTTATTTATTATGATATTTGGTCTTATCAATATCGGTTAAGAAAAGGGAGATTAATATGTGTAAAGATAAAGGTTGTAACAATAAACATCCTGATAATGGTATGGATATAACTGAGTCAATTGATTATGGTAGTACTCAAACACAAAGCGATGATAAAAAGGAAGAAAACACTGATACTAATAAAGAAACC
>DAOWJX010000083.1 GCA_030640155.1 Candidatus Aegiribacteria sp.
AACAGCGGTCTGTTGAACGCGAGTTATCTCTCTCTGATATGAAGACAGCGGTAAATAGGAATAACTGAAAAGGAAACATGACCCCAACAATTAGCATTATCGGTGCTACTTACGCTGGTAACAAAGGTGCTGCTGGAATGTTGACAGCCGCGATTTTGAAACTGAAGAAGCAACTTCCGAAGGACACATCCTACAGAGTATTTTCATTATATCCGGAAAAGGATAGACTGCTGAAGCAGGCTGGAGTTGAAATTGTATCACTCCGATTACTCCCGCTTGTGCTGGTTATGCCGCTGCTTGCCTTTCTGTTTGTTCTATTAAGACATATTCCCGGCTTCAGGAAAATACCACTCAGATATCAACCCCTCCGGGCGCTTGCGGAGTCGGATATTCTTCTGGATCTATCCGGGATTTCTTTTGTGGATGGAAGAGTATTAACGCTTGTTTACAATGTATGCTGTGTCCTGCCGGCATTACTGGTTCATGTACCTGTTGTGAAGATGTCGCAGGCTCTTGGACCTTTTAATAGCTTCCTGAATCGCAGACTGGCTAAAATCGTACTGAGCAGAATTGAACTTATCTTTGCCCGTGGAACTGGAACATCAGAATATCTGCGAGAGCTGGGACTTGTGAACTGGAAACAGTCCGCAGATCTGGCATTTCTTCTCGATCATAATGAGAATAGTGATACATTAGAAGCATTAATACAGAAAGCAGAAAGATCTGTAATAATAGGAGTATCTCCAAGTCAGGTGCTCGAAACATATTGCATAAAAGCAGGTCATGATTATCTTGGAGAATTATCCTCTGTAATTAATTCTGTGGCTGACAGGACCGGTGCTCATGTAGTTATTCTTGCGCACAGTAATCTTGGTGCGGGCAGCAGATCCAGAAACAACGATTATCATGTTTGCATGAAATTGTATGAATTGTGTCAAAAACAGAATACGATACTTCTTCTTGATGACAGAAGTCCTGAGGAACTGCGGTCAATAATATCTGAGTGCGATGTGTTTATCGCGTCAAGATTCCATAGTATGATTTCGGCAATCTATACACATGTCCCGGTGATGGTTACCTCATGGTCACACAAATATCTGGAAGTCATGGCTGAATTCGGGCTTGATAACTACGTTGCGGAACTGCAGGATATTACAGAAGAGTCGTTAGCAGAAATGCTTACTTCAATAATAGATAATCGTTTTGTCATCTCGCAGAAGATGAAAGAAAGACTCCCTGAAGTATGCGAATCTGCCCGGATACAGATTGATGAAGTAGTAAAACTTCTGAGTAGCAGAAGATATCCGAAGCCGGGTGGTACAGCGAAAAAGTTATATGAGCAACTCTATTCCAGCGTATTCAGAACCTGCGCACTTGGACATTCTTCAAGTGAATCAATCAAACAATTCTGTGCGTCAGGCGGACTTGTATCAGCTTTGCTGTCTGAGAGAATGGCGAACGGATCTTCAGATGGCGCGCTGGTTGCGAATCTCAGGATAACGGAAGAGGGACCGGTTCCGGAGACCATTCTTGTAGAAAGATCTATGGATGTATATAAGTATGCAGGAAGCATATATAGTGATTTCAATCATGTTGACGGTATTCTGAATATTCTGAACGGTAAGAAAGGGCGTTTCGATATTGTTGCTCTGCCCTGTCAAATACGCATGATTAAGAAGTATGTCGATTCCAATGAACATATTGCGGATAGAACAGGTCTTTACATTGGTTTATGGTGCGGTCATGCAACTGAGAGAAAACTTCTTCTTGATCTGTTGAAGAAGTGGCATGTTTCCCTCAGCACGATTAAATCATTCAGATACAGGAAAGGCCACTGGAGGGGATATTCGGAAATTCAATTTCAGGATGATTCATGTCTGAAAAAGCGATTCTCCAGGAACTACGGACTGTTCCAGAATCTGTACGTCGACTGCAGTCAGAGATGTTTTTCCTGCAGCGATCACTTCGCGGAAAAGGCAGATATCAGTTTTGGAGATTGCTGGTTGCGTACACAGAAAAGAGAGAAACAGAAAGAGACCATGGCACTGTCGTTTTCAGACAAAGGAGATGATGCGATAAGATTGCTGGAAAAATCTGATAGTGTTCGAATAAGTCGACTGGATCCGGTTTTTGCGGTACAAGCTCAGAAAAGAGCTGTTATCTGGCATACTTTTAACACAAAAGCAAGATCAAAACTTGCTGGAATCTTTAAACTGAATATCCATTCTAACCTAGAGATCACACCCAGAATAAATGATTATCTTGCAGCAATTATGATATTGGCAGCATACAGAGTTTTCAATTCCAGGATGAGATTTGTATTATTACGACTTCCCTGGTGGGTACTTTATCCTTTCATGGCTGTCCAGAAACTTATGCTTAATAGATGATCTTGGAAATCTGAAATTATGAGATTAAATGTAATTTCTTTGAACAGCAGAACAGTCGGCATAGTCCTGTTTGTTCTGGTTCTTGTCGCGGTGGTGTTATTTGCGATAAGAATGTGTGGAGGAATAACGGATTATGATTTCTCTGAACTTTCGCTTCTTGATCTTTTTGCTGCATTCATATTAATCAGCCTTGGATTTATGAACAGATTCTTTTTCTGGACTGTGTTGACCGGATCGTACGGGTTGAATGCACCTGCAGCAATTGCGAGCAGGGCATTTTTCTCCTCCCTGCTTGGTCGTTACATACCCGGTAAGATTGGTCTGTTTCTTATTCGCCTTCGGGCATATGAAAAATGTTCAAAGAAAATTGTTGCCGCCTCTCTGATTACGGAATACGTGGCCGCAATGCTTGCAGCCTGCATCCTTGTAATTATCGGCACAGCATTTGTACCTGTAGTAAATCCCTTGCTCACCAGATGGCTACCTGCAGGATTGCTTGTAATTCTATTGGCTTTATTGCATCCCTCCATACTTAAGAGAGTTATTAATCTGGTTTTCAGAATTTTCAGACGCGCACCACTTGACACGTTTCCAAAAATCAAGACAATACTGATGGTGACAAGCGGATACATTCTTACAGGTATGCTGCACGGACTGGCTTTTTTTATTATTCTTAATTCGTTTTCGAGGTTAAATATCGAATTGTACCCGATTGTTACCGGTGCTTACTATCTGGCGAGCCTGGTCGGTGTTATCGCGATATTTTCACCTGGTGGGCTGGGTGTACGAGAGGGAGTTTTGTTTATTCTGCTCCCGTTTATTGTTGATTCGCAGATAGTGGTGATATCGGTTATACTGATGAGACTCTTGAGCTTGAGCAGTGAACTGTTTCTTGCTGGAGTTTCCAGTTTAATATGCCGTATACTCAAGAGAGAAGGAATATGATGGACAAAAAGATGGGGAAATATGCGGATTAACTTCTGATCTCTTTGAATACGGGTTGGTTCTTCCCGATGATTATCCCATCCAGAATTGAAACGATTTCCGGATCATAGATCGATCCCGATCTTCTCTTGAGTTCCAGAATCGAGTTTTCGATTGATTGATCTGACAGATTGACAGAAAAATCGCTTGATACAGACAGAATTCTCGAAATCATAGGTATTGATTTACCTTTTAATCCTTCAGGTTTACCTGAACCATCATAATTCTCTGTTATATGTCTGATTCCCCTGACAATATTCGGTGGAAGCTGAAACTGTACTTTTGAGGGAGTCGCAGAAAACGTTTCCTGAGAGTCTTCCTCGGCCTTTTCAAGAATGGCCGCTGTGAGATGGAGCATTGCAGACATTTTCAGATCTTCCAGCGAATCATCGTTCATACTCATCTCCCGACCGATATTACGTGCTACTGTCGCAACCTGCTTGGTGTAACCAGTCTGCTTGCTGTCAGACATATCAAGGGAATAGACCATTGCTTCCAGACATTTCCATCCACTTTTCAGAACATTATTCCTCAGTTCAAGATTTTGAAGAACTATTTCTGTCTGTGAGACGAATATCTCCAGCCTTTCCGCGTCAAGAGCTGTATACAATGCAGGCCATATTTCAAGAAGGAGCCCTCCTGTTCCTCTGCGGGATAATGGAGCGTGGTCGGGAAGAGACATGGCCGGAGGATAGGTCAGGCTCATGTTATTCCAGCTCACTCTTACCGCTTCTGGTTCCGCGGCCCGGAACCAGAACTGTGCAAGAGTACGAAGAGCTTGAATTGGGGTTTTGATGTTTGCAAGAATGTCAGAATGCTTACCGAGTTCATTCTCCAGAAATCTGGTTCTTGAGAAGGAAAATCTTGCTCTGTCGATCAGAACGGATAAACATGTCTGAATGATGAGTATAGCGGTGACACCGGCAACAATTCCCCATTCCCAGCCACTACGGGAAACCGTAGCTGAATGAATTGCGGCGGGAACGAGAAAGAGAACGAACAAAGCAGGATAGATTATCGATTTAGTGTACTGTGATGTCGCATACTTGATTCCTCTATACTCTGTGAATCCGGTGAGCAGCTGTAATACATGATTAAACAACACAGCCATCAGTACCGCTGCCACGAGAACGACAGTAGCCAGATAATTGTTGGACATCGCCTGTAATCGGAATGGCTGAAAAAATATTGCTGTAGTTCTAAGTGACAAGAGGCTTATCAACATGAATTTCAGACCCCGACGGGAACAGTTCGACACATTTCCGCCAGATCCAAGAGAATAGACGAATGATCCAAGGAAAGTTGCGAGTATGAAACCGGTTTCCTGAAAAAACGAATATCCGGTTACAGACATGTATGCCTGAAATGCTGGAAAGAGAACTACTGGATAACCGATCGTTCGCTGACTTCTCAGTGCAACAGTGTAGAAAAGTCCTAACCATATGCAGAACAGAGTGAGTATTTCACCGGTGCCCGGAAGTACGTGTTTCACAGGAATCCAGAGAATGAGAAGAATAATGGCTGCTCCCGTAAATAAAGTAATTCCTTCCGGTCGTCTTTTTTCAATCATGCCTGATGCACCGCTTCGCTGAGAACTACTTTCTCAAGGGCATCAACTATCCTGGAGTCGAACTGAATTCCCTTTCCCTCTTTTATTGTTTCAATCGCGTTATCCTGGTCTGCAATTGAATGATATGATCTGGCACTTGTTATTGCGTCGAATGTGTCTGCTACAGCAACGATTCTTGCAAGAAAGGGAATATCAATGTCTTGAAGGCCATCGGGATATCCGTTTCCATCAAGTCTCTCGTGATGGCTTCTAATTATTTTTGTGACTTCTTCATACCCGGACAGTTCTGATACGATTTTTGCTCCTTCGGTAGGGTGATCCTGGATTATCTCTCTTTCCTTTCTTGTCAGGAGACCTCTTTTTGTGAGAATTGGTATCGGAATGGCAAGTTTCCCAATATCGTGGAGGATTGCTCCGACTCTTAGAATCTGAATGTTCTTCCATGAGAGTCTGAGTTCCCTGCCGAGTGCGCAGGACAGATCCGATACTCTTATTGAATGCCCATGAGTGTAATCATCCTTTGCATCCGCCAATCGTGCCAGCATGACAGCTGCTGCAAGGAATGATTTTTCACTCCTCATCGAATGTCCTACTGCCTCCCAGGTGTGTTTGAGAAGAAGCGTCAGGTTATCCAGCAGATTTGATGGCATTCTGCGAATTACATTTTCGGTTGGACCACTTAATAATAACAGGAGATCTGAATTATCCGATAACCCTACAGCTACCGCAGTTATTTCACGAACCTTGAAATCCGACGAAATTCTGCCCTTGAAGGGAATACTTCCCGTAATTTCAGAAGTGGTAACATTTCTCTGACCGTTCAGACTCCACAGTATCCAGTCAGCATTACGCGAGGAGCGGGAAAGAATCCTTATCCTGCACTCCTCAGATTCTGAAAAATACTTTTCGAGTGTTGTCAGAAATTCGCTGAAAGTAAAGGATTCCATCAGTCGTGTGGCAAGTATATTCTGTTGAATGATCTCTCTTATCCTGAACTGGTTTATTCTGTATTTCTTAACTATTGACCTGCCGATGAAAGAGAATCCCGTAATGGCGGAAACGGCAAGAAGAGCGCCAAGAAGGTCTGCCTGTATAAGTAGAATGATTGTTATGAGAGTGAGCGGAAGGATAACAATGTAAGATGTCAATTGCCTGCCGATTCTATCGGTGACAGGCGAAGTGCATTTTTTCGAGAATGAAAGATTCAGAATGATATCTGATAGAATTACGACAGGGATGGCCATTATTATTGAAAGCTGTTGCGAGAAGTTCTGCAAAAACCCCGGAATAAAGATAGAACCTGCCCTGAGAATCGCAGTTGCAGTAATTCCTGAAATCAGATATCGCCAGAATCCTGTTCCTGATTCTTTATTTCTAAGGAGTGAACTGACGAGAATACACACAGTGGTAACCTCAAAAGCAAGAATCATCGGACAGAGGAAGAATATCACAAAGATGAATATTCTGTTCATGGAGAATTCAATCGACGACGAAGTAATTATTGGATAACCACCGGTGATAATACTCCCCACAGCCAGAACTGCAATAATAAGAATATAATCCGGGTCAAGAAATCCAACTGATAACAGACTGCTGCATCCAAATATCTCACTGAACGGATTAATCATGATCCGTTTCTCCCTGATGTAAAGATCTGTACCATGACCAGCTGCCATTCATATGCGCCTGAATCCACAGCACCAGCAATTCCGATATTTCGATAGGTTGGAGACATGCATGTTCTCAGGTGGAAAGGGCTTATAAGAATCATCGACCAGGCCT
>DAOWJX010000252.1 GCA_030640155.1 Candidatus Aegiribacteria sp.
GGTTTTATTTTAAATTAAGATACCATTTTGAAAGGGGATCTTAGCATGAAGTATTCGGGTTTGACAATGATCCTGCTTGCAGGCTTATCGGTTGCGGGAAATCCCGGTCTTCTAATTGTACCTGGAGAAAGAGTCGGAATTGTTCCTCTTGATATTTCAAGGGTGGAATTGAGTAATCTTGTGGGAGATGAAGTCCTGAGCGATACAAGTGTTCACCTTGGGGAAGGATTCATGGCCCCTGGAACACTGGTGTTTCCAGGAACGAAAAGAGAACTTGAGATTACCTGGTATGATTCTTTGATGAATTCTACAGTTGGAATTACTGTTACAGGTGAAGCCTATGAGACATTCGAGGGAATTTACATCGGAATGTCTCTTACTGATGTTAATTCTCTTCTGGGTGAATTCAGACTCCTAGGATTTGCATGGGATTATGAAGGGCAGGCAGATTTTTCCGGTACTTCCATTGGAGATGGAATATACGCTGCTTTCTATGCTGGTGAGCGTGATACGCCTGAAAGGCTGGAAGCATGGGAATCGGTTCTGGGGGACGGATGGTTCAGTTCCCTCAATCCAGGTATGGTGAATCTTGATCCTCGCATTGCAAGTATAAGTATCTACAGCTCCTATTAATGTTAATGATACTACCTGATTTAATCATCGACAGGATTCTGACAGGACCTATTGATGTAAACTGCTACATAATCGGCTGTCCGGTATCCGGCGCTGCTGCTGTAATAGATCCGGGCGGTCATGGAGAGAGGATACTCGAAAGGCTCGAACACAATAAGCTGATTCCCGCTGTTGTTATAAATACTCATGGGCATTTCGATCATGTTGGAGGAAATGCTTACCTGATGCGGAAGACTGACGCAGATCTTCTTCTTCATGCTGCCGGTTTACCCTTTCTTCAGAGAGCTCGGGAACATGCCGATATGTGGGGTATGGAATTTGAGGATTCTCCTGAACCAGCGCGACTGCTCAAGGGTGGTGAGATTCTACGGGTTGGTGAATTGAAGCTGGAAATCATTCATACACCGGGTCACTCACCTGGAGGAATAAGCATTTACTTACCCGGGCATGTTTTTACCGGTGACGCACTATTTGAGGGATCCATCGGAAGAACTGATCTTCCCGGAGGTAACCTTGAAGAGCTCATATCCTCAATCAGAGAGAAGCTTCTCGTTCTTCCGGGAGAGACAATTGTGCACCCGGGACATGGTCCCGAAACGACGATTGAGGATGAGAAAAGATACAATATGTTTCTCCGTTAGCGCAGTACTCCGGTAATCATTCTGAATCTGCTGTCAGCCCCTTCGAAACCGGGTTCAACAGTGTTCAGGATAATCGCTGTCAGACTGTCTCTTACAACATATACGTCTCTTATTCTGTATTCCGATACATACTCGTATCCCGGTTCGGGAGAAGAATCCTTCTGAAACAAAAGCATATCACCGGATTGATCCGTAATTATTGTTTCAAGGAGAACCGGGCAGTCGAACATTGCCAGCCACTCCGGTGAGGATTCAGGCATCTCCGGATGATTCCGGAGTTGAAGAATGTATTCGGGACCAATGTATGAAAATGTTCCCAACCATGTTACAAATGATACCCTATCCGGTACAGCGTCTCTGTCCGTCAGAGGATGATGAATACAGTGTACACCAGTGTTTTCAGGAGAAATTCCCAGACTGTCAAGAAGAGCCTGTGACAATGCACGAATTGAGTCTCTGGCCGGATTATCGGAATTCAGGAAAACCTTATCCATGCCATCCGCATATAACAGCTCCTCAGGCCAGAGGATTCTGCGTCTGTGGATTACACTGTCAGCAGGTACCGATTTGATAATAAGCTCTGCTCCCGGAGCGCCGCTTCCATCCGATATCCAGCACTGTTCCATTGCGGCAAACATTCCGTCGTCAGAAAATCCCAGGAATTCCACTGATGCCAGGTGTGCTGCTCCTGACATTCCGGTAGTGAAGAACAGTATCAGAAAACAGAATGGGCTGTATTTCATTTCTACCTCCGTTTATTCTTTTCCGAATGTGGTACTTTTATTAATGAAATACTGCTTTCCGGTCAACAGAAGGCTGGTGAAATATATGGGCTTATGGTTGGCCTTTGATTTTCTTCATACTTTGGAATAGTTTAACACAGACGGTAATTCTGAATCCTGCCGGACTTTTGAAAGGAACCCAGTGAGTGATAAAGAAGCTGCTTCCGGAAATGGTTTGCTGAAAACGATCAATCCCTGCACCGGAGAGATAACAGAATCATGGAGTGAACATACAGCTTTCGAGATTCAAGGCATCATCAGTGAAGCTCATAGTGCATTTCTGAACTGGAAGAGAACCTCGCTTCAGAAACGTGCTGATGCGCTCATGCATCTGGCAGAACTGATTGAATCGAGAAAAGCTGATCTGGCCAGGCTCATGGCCATGGAAATGGGGAAGCCTCTTGCTCAAGGGGTATCAGAAGCTGAGAAATGCGCGTGGGTCTGTAGATATTACGCGGATAATGGAACGGAATTCCTGAAAAATGAGATTATCAAAACCGATGCCAGTCTGAGTTACGTCTGCTTTCAGCCTCTTGGTGTAATATTTGCAGTAATGCCCTGGAATTTTCCATTCTGGCAGTTATTCAGATTCGCGGCTCCAGCTGTTATGGCAGGTAACGCGTTTATTCTGAAGCATTCACCGAATGTTACCGGATGTGCCTTAATGATAAAGAGGCTGTTTCAGGACGCTGGTTTCCCTCCTGGCCTTACTGGAGTTCTACTTATTTCTGAGATGCGTGTACCGGAAGTATCTGCGGGAGTTATTGCCGACTACAGAATTAAAGCTGTTACTCTCACCGGAAGTGGTCAGGCTGGAAGAGCTGTTGCGGCGGTTGCGGGGGCGGAAATCAAGAAGTGCGTTCTTGAGCTGGGCGGGAGTGATCCTGCAATAATCCTGGAGGACGCTGATCTGATTCACGCGGCTCGGACCTCTGCATTCTCCAGGCTGATCAACGCCGGACAGAACTGCATTGCCTCGAAGAGATTCATAGTTGTTGAAAGCGTTTACAATGAATTCATGAAGCTCCTGGTTCCGGAGATGACTTCCGGGAGGATGGGAAATCCGCTGGATGAAGAAACATCTCTCGGACCGTTGGCGAGATACGATCTCAGAGATCAGCTTCATCAGCAGGTAATTGAGAGTATTGCAAAGGGTGCTGAAGTACTGACCGGGGGAGAAATCCCCACGCTGCAGGGAGCCTTCTACCCACCTACAGTTCTCGGTAACTGCCGAAAAGGTATGCCTGTTTTCGATGAGGAAACCTTTGGCCCCGTTGCGGCTGTCTGTTCTGTAAAGGATGAAAAGGAAGCAATTGATGTCACAGGCAGTTCACCTTTCGGGCTTGGCGCATCCGTGTTTACGTCCGATCCTGCCAGAGGAGAGAGAATTGCTCTGAAGCTTGAGGCGGGAACCTGCTTTGTTAATGCATTCGTTCGATCAGATCCGAGACTTCCGTTCGGAGGGATTGGATTATCAGGATTTGGGCGGGAACTGTCTCGAAATGGTATGCTGGAGTTCATGAACTGTAAAACGATTTACATTGATAGCTGAACAAATGGATTGGTGGATGAAATGAAATGGATTCTGATTGTAGCTTCGGTTCTGCTTGTGACAGGCTGCGGGAAAGATAATGGTGATGTATCGACACTTGAAGAGTCGGTTGATAACACCGGGAATGTACCGCTGGACTCCGCGGTTGTTGATGATTCGCCTGAGGTGATTGTTGACAGCACAATTCACGTAGCTGCAGGGGATGACTTCTCAATTACTGTTGAAGCAAATCCAACAACCGGATATCAATGGAAATGTGATGGTATAGAACAGGAAACAACTGTCGTAGAACAAGCGGGAGAACCGGTGTACCTGCAGGATGAGAATCCTGAGGGAATGATGGGCGTTGGCGGTACGGAAACCTGGAATTTCAAAGCAGTATTCTCAGGAGAAGCTGTCATTCAACTTGGGTATTACCCTCCGGGATCTGAGAATGAGGGAACTCCTGCTCAAACCAAATTATACAAAATAATTGTCGAGTAATACGCTGATATTGAACCTAAGTTGAAGAAGTGTGCTACGTCCCCAGGGGGAGGTTGTATACGCGGGATCTCCGGTGAAGGCGTTTTTCATAGAGTTTCCACATGGCCTGGATTTTCAGATTATCTTCCAGTTCATGATTGCTTTCCGCATACTCTATACCTCTGGCAAGAGCACTTAAGCCCATTTCGTAGGACATCAGCACATCTATACCCTGTCCCTGGAATTCAGTTCTGATCCCGGCCAGATAGAAATCCAGTACGTTACTTTTCTTCATTGCCTTCAGCAAGTGAATGAATCCGGTTGGAAACAGGTGTCCTTTCGCTTTCTGGAAAGCTCGGGACAGATTCGGCATGGCTATTATGAAACCCACGAGTCTGTCATCCTGAGCCGCGAGTTTGATGAACTCGGGATCGACCTGCCCGAGATACGTTTTGATGTAGTACTGGATCTCCTGTTCATCGAGAAGAGTTGTGCCATACAGCTCAGCGTACGTTTCATTCAGAACATCGAAGATCTGGTGACCCCATTTCTTTGCAAGGGCCTTTGTAGATTTTTCATTAAAAACCCTCACTTTACCGCGTTTCTTTATCAGGTCCGCAATTCTCCTGATTCTATCAGGCATGGAGTCCGGAACGGTTATCCTGTACTCAACGTAGTCAACCTCTTTTGTATATCCTCTGGATTCAATGAAATTGTTGTACCATTGAGGATTATAACTTCCGGCTATCGGAGGTAATTCCTCGAATCCCTCAACAAGAAAACCGGTCGAATCGTTATCCGTGAATCCCATTGGCCCGGAAATCTCATTCATTCCCTGCTCGAGAAGCCATTTTTCAGCTTCATTCAGGAGAGCGTTCGCAGTTTCGCGATTGTCCTCACACTCGAACCACCCGAATCTCCCGCAGTTGCGATTAAGCTTTTCCACATATCTTCTGTTGACAATGGCAACGATCCTGCCAACAGGTTTTCCCTCGCGCCAGGCAAGAAAGAACTGTACCTTGCAGTAATTGAAAGCCGGATTCTTTTCAGGGTTGAACTGAGCTTTTTCATGCATGATCAGCTGTGGTATCCAGAGGGGATCTTCCTTATACAGTCTGTAGGGCAGCATGACAAAAGCATTCAGGTCTTTTTTCGATATCGCAGGCTTTATTTCAACAGGCATGTTTTGCTCCTTACGAGTGCCAATATCTAATGAATCTACGAGTCAGTACGATTTGGTCAAATACCCTGGAACATATCTCCACATATGTACTATTGATATTTGCCGGCTGAATTCAGTTATGGAGGTATTATGAATCATTCGTCCATCATAAAAGGACATGGTAAATATCTGCCCACTGCGCTCGGAATGCTGATTGCATCCGGGTTCCTTCCTTCTTTCACTGTTTCTTCGCAAACTGTCAATGATGATGACACTGGACAGAATAACTCGACCACAACAGCCTATTCAGATCTTCGAACATTATTTACCAGAACATCCGTACTGTATAGTAATCCGCAATGGCAGGCTTTCAAGATGTTATGGAGAAAGCTTGATAGTTTTTCTCCAGATAATAGAGATTATTCTCATAGCAGTTATGCAGAAGGGGTGAATAAGTTAAGAAATCAGTTGAATATAGCATTTCAGGAACTCAGAGAGGTTTCGGAAGAAGCCGGCATAGATTCCGTTGAACTGGCTCTCCTTGAGACGCTTACTTTTACCCGACTCGATTACCTGTCGTATGGATCACAACTGCTATTGACCAGGATGATGCCGCCTCCTGTCTCGGAACAGACAGATAGCCTGCTTCCTCAGATCGAAGCGAGAATCGATACTGTTACCAAATTGCGCGAATGCGGATTAATAGGTAAGGAAGAAATGACAATCGCATTTGAGAACATGATATCATGTATTGATACTTACTGTGTTCTTGACATTTTCAATAGAAGGATAATCTATTCATCTCCGGCCTGGTCCTTCCAATGGCCTGAAGAAGTGAGCGAGATCCAGACAGCTTTCGACAGCATACGAACTGCATCACTTGCTGAAATCGAAAAGAACGGAGAAGCTTACGAGGGAGAATATCTGACAACTCTGGAAGTATTAGACGATCTTGAATATACAATGCATTTAACGATTTCGGCATTACCCGCTCTGAACGATCTGTTATTGGATCTGGAGCTGTTCTAAACCTTGCTCCCGTCTGACCCGATAATTGTTTTCGAAGTTACTCCGCGCTGTAATCTTGAATGCAGATTCTGCTATAATGTCTGGAAATCCAGGGGTTATTCCAGCCCGGCTGAACTTTCCATTCCGGAGATCACTCTTCTTGCCGACTCGATTGATGCTGTTCATCCGGTCTCCGTTGCTTTGACAGGAGGAGAACCCCTTCTTCGTGAGGATCTCGCTTTGATCGCAGAGCTGTTCAGATCGAGAGGTATTAAAGTTGGAGTCGTTTCAAATGGTATCCTGCTCGATACGGAATCTGTTGAGAAGCTCACTGACGCCGGTGTCAGCTGGTTTGATATTTCAATTCCTTCAATATCCTTCGAAGGCTACTACAGACTTACAGGGTTCGACGGGTTCGCGAAAGCAAAACGGGCAATGCTTGCTGTAAAGAAAGCGGGAGCCCGATTGACCGTTTCCCACATTATGACTGCGCTGAACGAAGGTGAAACTGGACAAGTCATCGAGCTTGCTTTTGCTTTCTCCGCGGATGCAGTTGCTCTGAACAGATTCGTCCCCGGCGGGGAGGGGCAGAGGAATCCTGATCTGCTTCCAACATTGCAGCAGCTTGATAACAGTCTGAGTGCTGCCGCCAACATAGCTTCTTCTCTTGGAATGACCGTGTACGCGTCAATTCCTGTTGAGGATTGTCTGCTTCAGCACGACAGATATCCCGGAATTGAATTCGGTTCCTGCGTGTGCGGAGAAAGGAAATGGGCTGTTGATCCATCTGGAGGACTCCGAATATGCGAACAGAGTCCTGAAATTCTGGGCAGTCTTCTTGAATCTTCTTTTGAGAATATTATTAAAAATCCAGCAGTTGCGGAATTCCGCAGAAAATCAAGACGGACAGATTGCGGAAAATGCCCCGCATATGGTAAGTGCGGAGGCGGGTGCAGATTCATTCGCGTTTCAGCGGAACCCGACTGGCAGATCGGCCTGTAAAATCCCCATACATTTACTGGTGAAGGAACGTCGAACTCGGGAGATCATATTCTGCATTATTCGATGCGATTTCGTAAAATATTGATACATAGTAATATACGAAATGAATTTGACTTCCGTGACAGTTTCTGGTTATGATTAGTCAAAACTCAATCGGTGTAGGGAGGAATCATGTTAGCATCAATTTTACTGCTGATTGGAACACTTTCAACTCCTCAACCTTTGAATGCGATCAGGATTCAGGATGGCCCCTCGATCGACGGTGTTCTTGATGACGCTGTATGGTCGCAGGCGGAAACTGTCTGCTGCAGACTTATGCAATATGGCCCTGAGTACGGATCTGAAATGACCGAAGAGACCGAAATATCAATTCTCTACAACGACAGTCATATCTATTTTTCCTTCAGTATGAATGATCCCGACCCGACCACTATGTTGAACGGGCTTACTCCCAGGGACAATTACGTTACAGGTGAATGGATCGCTATTCTCCTCGATACGTGGGGAGACGGCAGGGAGGCAACCAGTTTCGAGATCAGTCTTGCCAACTCTCAGATGGATTCCAAGGTAAATCCTTATGGGGGCTGGGACTACAGCTGGGACGCAGTCTGGGAGAGCGGTACTATGGTCACCGATGAGGGATGGACCGCGGAATTCGCCATTCCCTTCAGCTGCCTTCGATTCGATCAGACAAGCGATGTCCAGTCATGGACAGTCAACTTCCAGAGGATACTCGGTAAAACCCGTGAGAACGGATGGTATGTTCTTTCCGAGGGGGGACCCATGGCCGATCTCGAAACCTTCGCTGATCTGAACGGTGTCGAAAGTATCGAAGGATCACTCGGTCTTGAAATCAGACCGTACTTCTCCGAGCGATCCATCCACGATTCAGAAACGGATGAATGGGACAACACTTTCGATGCGGGTGTCGACATTAAGCTGGGGATAGGAAGCAGCATTGCGGCTGATTTCACAGTGAATCCCGATTTCGGTCAGATCGAAGCGGACGCGGTCGAGATGAATCTATCCCATTTTGAACTGTTCCTGCAGGAGAAACGACCTTTCTTCCTGGAATCTCAGAATGTCTTCAGGATGCCGTTCATGATGTTCTATTCCCGCAGGATCGGCGCTGTCGCACCGAATGGTGATGTAATTCCTATCATAGGCGGAGGCAAGATATCCGGTTCGCTCGGTGGTGGATTCAGATTCGGATTTCTGGACGCGGTCACAGCAGCAGTTTCGGAGGGTGATCTCATGCTGGTTCCTGCGACCAACTACGGGATATTCAGAACAGTCAGAGACTTCGGAACATATAGCTATATTGGTATATCTGCCGTCTCCAGGGAATCCTGGAAGCAGGATGAATTTGATGCA
>DAOWJX010000328.1 GCA_030640155.1 Candidatus Aegiribacteria sp.
AAGCTCTTGCAGACAAGGCATGCGAATGAGGTCGACGCAGATGTATTTTATATACTTCAAGGAAAACCGATTGAGCATAACGCAGTATGCGAGTGTCTTATACGCCGTTGCAGTAGTTACTCTGGTGAGATATGCGGATTAGAACAGGGCAGTGAGGTTTCCATGATACAGAACTGGAATGATCATTTCTCGGATAATATCAGAGAGTACGGCGGGTACTCCATAGGCAAGCTGTTCGCTCTGCTTAAAGATCCCGAGATAATCTCCCTTGCCGGTGGGCTGCCATCGCCGGATATGTTCCTCATACACGAGATGAGACTTGTGTCAGGAAGGGTTCTTGAGGAAGATATCGAGAAGGTTATGCAGTACACGCCCATTAAGGGAGAAAAGGTTCTACTCGATGCTATAGTGCAATTTCTGGATAGAGATAACATCCAGGTTACGGATGAAAACATAGTGGTGACCTCATCCGGTCAGCACGGACTGGACCTTACAGGAAGAATCTTTCTCAATCCGGGGGATATCGTGCTTCTTGACCGTCCAACGTTTGCCGGGGCTATTGTCGCGTTCCAGATGCAGCGTCCAAAGTTCATGGGTGTTGATATAGACAAAGACGGTTCAAATGTAGAAGGTTTTCGCGGAAAGATCGAGTCTCTCGGGAAAGAGGATCAAAAACCCAAATTCATCTATGTTGTGCCGGATTTCCAGAATCCCTCCGGGATCACCATGAGCCTGGAGAAAAGGCTTGCTCTGCTCGACCTGAGCAGGGAGTATGGCATCCCTGTTCTTGAGGACAGCCCTTACAGGGATTTCCGATACCGCGGCGAAACGATCCCTTCCATATACGCGCTTGATCAAGAGGGAGGCGGTGGGAACGTAATTGGCCTTTACACATTCTCGAAGCTTTTTTGTCCCGGTCTCAGGGTAGGGTTCAACATCGGGCCGCCTGAAGTGATTGAAGCTATGACCAATGTCAAGGAAGGAAACGTTCTGAATACCCCCAAGTACAACCAGGACATGTGTGCTGCTTTCCTTACCGAAATGGGCATGGAGGAGCATATCCTTAAGTGCAGGAAATACTACGGTGAGAAGCTTGAAGTGTTTCTTAAAACAATGGAGGAATGCTTCCCGGAAGAAATGGGAGTGACATGGACCAAACCCGAAGGAGGGTTATTCCTCTGGGTAACGGTTCCTGAGCAGATTGATACACACGCGTTATTCTATGAAGCTATTAAGTACAAGGTGGCTTTCGTTCCCGGAGATGTGTTCTTCGGGGAGAATCCTAAAAGGAATACAATGAGAATCAACTTCTCGTTTGCATCAAAGGAACAGCTGGCCACAGCGGCAAGAAGACTTGCTGAATGTATTCGCAGCCAACTGTCATTGTCGGAGTGAAATAGCAACAGCCAGGCAGGAAAAAAATATGAGCAATAAACCAATACTATACAAATCAACCAATCAAAGAGCGCCTGCAGTTAATTTCGAACAGGCTCTGCTGAAGGGAATCGCTCCGGATGGCGGGCTCTACATGCCGGAAGGAATACCACGATTATCACCGGGGGAAATACATGGTTTCTCGGACGCTGCGTACCATGAAATTGCATTCGCAATCGGAAGAAAATTCCTGACCGGTGAGATTCCTGAAGGCGATCTAAGGCGAATTGTCATTGATGCTTACGATTTCGAAGTACCACTTGAGCGCGTATATGACCGGAAATACGTGATGAGACTGGACCAGGGACCTACAGCTTCCTTCAAGGATTTCGCCGCAAGAATGATGGGTCGCCTTATGCAGTACTTCCTCGACCGGAAGAGTGGAAAGCTGCTTATACTCACCGCAACCTCAGGAGATACCGGAAGTGCCATCGCAAATGCTTTTTACGGACTGGACAACGTCAAGGTGGTAGTTCTGTTCCCGGAAAAGGAAGTAACCGCGCGTCAGCGGAAACAGATGACAACCCTTGGCAGGAATGTAACCATTCTCTCTCTCAACGGAAAATTCGACGATTGCCAGGCTCTGGTCAAACAGGCTTTCGCTGACTCAGAACTGGATTATCTGAACCTCTCGTCCGCAAATTCGATCAACATCGGGCGGCTGATACCTCAGACAATGTACTACTTCTATTCATTTGCGAAACTGCGGTCAGGAGATCTTGATGAGGAAGTAATATTCTCCGTTCCATCAGGAAATTTCGGGGATCTCTGCGGCGGTCTCATTGCAATGAACATGGGATTACCGGTAAGGAAGTTCATAGTAGCGACAAATGAGAATGACGAGTTCCCGAAGTTTGTAGAATCAGGTATTTATGAAAAACTCGTACCTTCCCGAAACTGTATCTCAAGCGCCATGAATGTAGGTCATCCAAGTAATATTCCCAGGCTTGTCGCTCTTTATGGAGGAAACATGGATGAGCAGGGTGTGATAAACACCGCTCCTGACCTCGACCGTATCAGGGAAGACATGTACGCGGTGAGTATTAACGACGGAGAAACGGAAGCGATGATAAAGGATGCCTATGAAGAACACGGTCTTCTGCTCGAACCCCATGGTTCCGTCAGCTGGGCAGGTCTTCAGCGCTATCTTCAGGAGAACAGAGAGGAAAGAGATCAACTCTGCATATCACTTGAGACAGCTCATCCCGCGAAATTCCCTGAGAAGATTCGCGAAATTCTGTCTCTCGATCCTGAATTACCGCCCAGCCTTCAGGGACTGGAGGAGAGAAAGGAATCCTATGAGCATCTGCCAGAAGGTTATCCTGCTTTCAAATCCTTCCTGAGAGATAATTACTAGAAATAATAAGAGTGACATCCACTGACCTGGTGGGTGTCACCCTCATAGAACCAAGTGAAGGCGAAGATAATTAAATGAAGTACATCATTATTCTTGGAGACGGTATGTCTGACCGTCCCATCAAGAGCCTTGGTGGAAGAACACCACTCATGGTCGCTGATATACCCCATATTGATGCCCTTTGCGAAAGGGGAAGGTGCGGTAAATTCGTAACCGTACCGGAAGGCATGCCACCTGGAAGTGCGGTGGCGAACCTTGCCGTACTCGGATATGACCCAGCGGAAGTTTTTCAGGGCAGGGGAGTACTGGAGGCGGCAAGTATGGGAGTGGAACTGGAGTACTCTGACCTCGCAATGAGATGTAACCTAATCTGTATCGAGGATAAAAAAATAAAGAACCACTCCGCGGGACACATCAGTACGGAAGAATCTCACCAGCTTATCGAAGCACTCAATGAACAATTGGGATCTGATATGATGAGATTCTATCCCGGCGTCAGCTACAGACATCTGTTCGTGCTTAAGAATGGAAGCGATGCTGTTTCCTGCACACCGCCGCACGATGTTCCCGGAACGGATTATGCTGATGTTCTGATACAGGCAACGGAATCGGTTGGTGAGAGAACAGCAGCTCTTCTGAACATACTTATTCTGAGATCGCAGGAGATACTGAAGGATCATCCGGTTAACCGGAAGCGGATTTCTGAAGGAAAGGATCCGGCGAACTCTGTCTGGTTCTGGTCTCCCGGTTACAGACCGATGATGAAAACCATGACCGAGCTGTACGGTATTAAAGGAGCGGTCATTTCAGCTGTGGATCTTGTGAAGGGTCTCGGTATTTACGCCGGGCTGGACGTCATTGAAGTCGAAGGAGCAACAGGTCTGTACGATACCAATTACGAGGGCAAGGCTAAAGCGGCTGTTGATGCTCTGAAAGGTGATTACGACTTTGTCTACCTCCACGTAGAGGCTACGGATGAAGCCGGTCACGAGGGTGATGTTGATCTGAAGATCAGAACAATTGAGTATCTTGACAGTCGAATCGTGAAATACATCATGGAGCAGACTTCAAATATGCCTGAAGATGTTTCAATTGCAATCACACCCGATCATGGAACTCCATGTGATGTCAGAACGCATGTTCATGATCCGGTACCGTTCCTGATATATCATCCAGGAGAAAAGCCGGATGACATTATGAAGTACGATGAAACAGGAACGGAGAACGGAAGCTACGGCACCATCGAAGGAGACACGTTCATAAGATCTCTGCTGCGAAATTGACACCTTCAGGGAATCCTGCCGACAGAATCAACCAAACCGGATTCTGATGCTTCCACCGGAGACCGCCCTTCATTCTCCCACCGCAGAAGCCGGATAGGGTTGAGTGAGTTTTCAACAGTCTGCTTCAACGTGGAGTTGTGTTATAAAGTGACCTTTCCGGCGCAAATTCGCAATCATTGTCATTGACCAGCGAGAGTATCATAGAATATGTTCTATTAAAGCAGACATATTGAGGAAAAGGGGAACGGATGTAGTGTTTCGGGAGGTGTGTAATGAAATTATTTCTATCCCTGTTATTAATAATTACAGCTTCTTTGTATGCTGATGAGCCTCATATACTGAGAACTGATCCAGTTGTTATTGCTGATTTGGTTTATTCGCAGGCGTTTGGTTCCTATGTAAGCGGTATCGGTATCAATAGTGGCAGTAATCAATGGCTCTGTGATGACTTCGTGCTTGATGGCGACTACTATTTAACAGATATCTATACCTGGATGATCTGGACAAGCGCGACAGCCTCAACTATGAACCTTGTGATTTCCGAGGATGATTTAAACGATTCTGATCCCAATACCAACACAGATGTATGGGTTGAAAGCGTTCCATGTATTAACACATTCACAGGCATTAGCGTCTGGGGGTACGACTTATATGAGACCCACTGCGTAATCGACGCAGATCTTTATCCAGAGCTTGATGAAGGTATCCATTACTACTTTGAAATGCAGGCTGAAGTTGTAGATGGCTGCTTCACTCTTGTAGGTGATAATTACATCGGTGATTCATGCTGGTATGATAATGGCGGCGGAATCTGGGTTGAGGGTCTGGTCTATTTTGGAGTTCCCACGGACATGTTCTTCGTTTTCTACGGAGAGCCTGTCAGT
>DAOWJX010000086.1 GCA_030640155.1 Candidatus Aegiribacteria sp.
ACGCTCTGGTGCGTGTCCCCAAAAAGCACGACGCTCTGGTGCGTGTCCCTCATACCAATCCCATCCGGGGACATGCAGGCTCTGGTGCGTGTCCCCCATACCATCCCATCCGGGGACATGCAGGCTCTGCTGCGTGTCCCCTGTACTTAATCTGTCCTAATGACTAAACCACTCACAATAACCGTCACATTTCTTCTGCTCTTCTCCATCGCATTTCTTGCAGGCCAGACCGGCATCCCCGTTGAAGATGGAGGGGAGTTTCTGACCGTTGCACGCCTGGGCGGCACAAATCATCCTCCTGGGCTTCCATTGCTCAGTCTGTCATCAAGAGTATCCTGGATTATTTTCAGCAGAGATGGACTGCGTGTTCTTTTCGCATTATTCGCAGCACTTGCGCTGATATTGATTAACCGAAGGATATCAGTTCCAATAGTATTGTTCACCGCAGGGATACTTCTGCTCCCTTCTCTGAATGAAAGGCTTTTAGCCTGGGACGCTTACGGGCCTTTATTTCTGATATTCGCGATTACTCTGTACAGAAAACCTTCTCTGGGGCTTGAAGCGGGATATCTGATGGGGCTTGCACTGGCGATCCACCCACAGGGGATATTTCTGCCAATACTGTTCAGCTGGAAGAAGGATTCAATTCCGCGATTTATTGGTGGATTAATTCTAGGGTGCAGCATTTTCCTTGTTCTGCCGATCTGCTCGGTTTCCGGAGCAATTGTTGACTGGGGTAATCCAGGTTCTCTTGCCAATTTCCTGAGGCAGGTTACAGCCGGGGGATACAGAGAAGTGTATGGCAGCAGAATGGGCATCCTTTCCTTTCGAACAGTCTTGCAGCACCTGGTTGTACTATGGAACATGTTCTGGCCGGTTCTACTGCTTCCGGCAGTTATTGGAATAGTTCGACTGTTCAAAGAGAATAAGAACCTCCTGCTGAAGCTTGGAATTCTGTGTATCGCAGACTGGTTTTTTGTACTGCTTGTCAATCCGATGGCAGCTGGAACATCACAGACCGCAGTCCTGTCGCTTCTTGTAATACTTGTGCTTTCAATTATCGGGATTTCCGCTATTGAGAAATGGCGCAGAAGTGCTGGTTTGCTGGCAGCCGGAGCTGTTCTCGCGACCGGTGTGATTTGCTGGAATCCTCTTCCTGATCAGTCCGAGGATATTATTGAGTATTATGCTCCCGCTCCTCTTGAATCCATCTTGTTCATCAGCAGCAACGACCTGCTCTACGGCGGCTGGGTCATAAAATACGTTGATGACAGAAGGCCTGATATGGTACTGCTGTCTACGGGGAATTTCTCCGGATGGTTTGAACGAATGGCTACCTGGTTCAATCCTGAAGTTGATCTTTCCAGAAGCGTTCTTGATGTCGGCGATTACAGCATGTCCCGTGAAGAACTTTCGAACAGGCTCATAAACGCCACAGTCCAGGACAATCCCGACCGCCCGGTCTTCACAGATTAAATAGTGACTGTCACTTAGAGTTGACTGTCACTACTTAATCAGCATAAGGGGACATGCACGCTCTGGTGCGTGTCCCCAAAGAACATGACGCTCTGGCGCGTGTCCCCAAAGACCACGACGCTCTGGTGCGTGTCCCCAAAGAACATGACGCTCTGGCGCGTGTCCCCCCAATACCTTGCCTCTTGCAGAATGCAATAGACATAGCTTGATAGAATTGCATCAGTTGTCTGTCTAAAACAAATATGCATTGATATCAATATATAAATTAAAGAAATAGCATGTTGGTAAGCATATTGCTTCAATTTAGGTGTTAGTATATAATTCGAACGTAGTTAGTAACCCGAACTGAAAGGATCAAATATGAAAAAAGGATTTACGCTCATTGAGCTGATGATCGTTGTGGTCATCATCGGTATCCTTGCTGCCATCGCGATACCGAAGTTCTCCAGTGTGAAGGACCAGGCGGAAGAAGTTTCCTGCCGTAGCAATCTCAGATCCCTGGGATCTGCTGAAGCCATGTATTACGGCTATCATAACGTTTACGGGTCGATTGGAAGTCTTGTCCTTGATGGAGAAGGAAATTCTGTGATGGGAAACGCAGCGGATATTATATGTCCGACTCAAGGAGGCGGTTATACAGCGGCCGCTGGGGTAGACACTTACACCATTCCCTGTCCCAACGGCGATCCTAACCACGGTAGTATTCTCGACGGAATCGTTTCCTGGCAGTAAGTGTTTTTCTGGTTCTCAAAGAAAGCGGTGGGATTAATCTGCCGCTTTCTTCATATACTACTCATTTGATCGACAGAATTCAGCCCTTTCAATAACTATAGGTGGTGCTGTGGGATCTTCTGTTGCAGCTTCATAGTATTCAGAGGCCAGCACCCATTCCTGTCGGTGCTCCGCAAGAATTCCTCTGTAGTAATCTGTTTTTCCACCCCATTGCTGTAATGCTGATGGAATAATAAGCAGGAACCATAAAAGTAATCCAGCGATTCCTTTCCATGTGAACTGACATTTTCTCAAAGCAACTCCCCAGAGAAGAAGCAAAGCAATTGTTGTGGTCACTGCTCCCGTAATACCGAACAGCCAGAGCGAATGATGACCGTCAAGCATCATTTTCAGGCCGATATTCCATTGAGGCAGGGGAAGTGGATTATCCACCGGATGAACGGGCTGATGAATTTCTCCGAAAGTTCCGATAAGAGCGATGAGTATCGATGGCAGCACAAGCAAAGCAGCCATGAAC